>JAEUMU010000030.1 GCA_016791325.1 Hyphomonadaceae bacterium | reverse complement strand
CTCGGCTATGAGGGCGTTTTCGGCGATAACGTCGATGGCCAAACCCCGACGGCGCGGCTGGCCATTAACTTTTAGGCGTGCGGGCCGGGCGGCGCCGCGCAACGGCGCCGCTCACCTGCCCGATTGATCCGGCCCGAGGCTTGCACTAAACCGGCGCGCGCTCCAGAGATGGTGCGCCGGGCGACAGCCGCCGCCCGACCGCCGGGCCCACCCGGCGGCAAACACCCAAGCTCCGGAGAGGTGCTAGAGTGGCTGAATAGGCCGGTCTCGAAAACCGGAGTGCGTGCAAGCGCACCGAGGGTTCGAATCCCTCCCTCTCCGCCAGCCTCCTGTGACCGGTCATCGTTGTGATCTGCGATAACATAGGCGCAAGGGCGTGCCGGTGGGTTTGTCCTGTTTGCGGCGCAGATTCGAGGACCCGCAGCTTGCGCGCTGGGGTGGGTGCGCATGTGCGGTCGCAAAAGAATGTCGGCATTTGTCGGCGCGCGCGGGGCTCGTTCGTCCTATGCTCCGTCAAAGCGAAAGGACCCTCCATGCGTGTCATCGTGATTGTCAAAGCGGATAAGCACAGCGAAGCGGACGCCCAACCGCCAGCGGAGCTCCTGGCGGCGATGATGAATTATAACGAGGAACTGGTGAACGCAGGCGTACTCGTCGCTGGCGAGGGCCTACGCCCCTCCTCTCAAGGCGTACGCGTGCATTTCTCGGGCAAGGACAGGTTTGTCACCGACGGACCATTCGCCGAAACCAAAGAGCTCATTGCTGGCTTTTGGATATGGGAAGTCGATTCCATGCAGCATGCGATCGAATGGGTGAAACGCTGCCCTAACCCTCAACTCAGCGATTCTGACATCGAGATCCGGCCGCTGCGCAGCATGGACGATTTCGCAGACGTCTCGACACCCGAGATTGAAGCCCAGAGCACGCGCATCGCAGAGCACGCCGAGGAGAAGCACGGCAAATATATGTGAGGGCGGGCGCACAGAGCAAAGGGCGCCGCAAAGGCTGATGCCGCGCACTCGTGTGCTTAGGGGTGCTCGCCGGTTTGCATGATGGCGATGTAGAAACGGATCATTCGATTGAGGTTTTCGACTGTGAGCCGTTCATCGACGCCGTGCGCGCGGCGGGCTTCGTCCAGGCCCGCGACGACGGGGGCGAACCGGTACACGTCTTCAGCAACCGCGCGGTAGTGACGCGAATCTGTTCCCCCTAGAACCAACATCGGCGCCACCGGCGCCTCAGGTGACAGCGCGCGCGACAAGCCTGCGATCAGCGCATAGCCAGACGATGACGAGCTGGAAATCGGATCGGCGTTTCGAGGCTCGCCAGACCATTCCACTGTCACACCTTCTAGATCAGCCACCTCAGCACGGGCGCGCGCGAGCACTGTATCGGCATTATCGCGCGGATGAATTCGGAAATTGATGATGGCGGTCGCTTCGGCGGGAAGCACGTTGGCGCGTACGCCAGCCTGCAGCATGGTTGGGGCGATGCTGGTGCCGACCAGCGCCCGCCCAGGCGGGCTCGACGCCATTTGCTGCTGGATCAACGGGCCGAAGAGCCACTCGTTGGCGATAGCCGCGCGCGCGGGCAAGGGAAGCTCAGAGCCCAGGGCGCGCATCATATCCATGGCCGGGCCACCTTCCAGACTGCGCTCAAGCGGCATCCGGTGAATGCGTGTGATCGCCAGCGCCAGGGTTGAAACCGTTGTTTCCGCCGGCGGCAGAGATGAATGGCCCGCCGGGCCCGTGGCGCGCACGCGCATGGCGCCGAATCCGCGTTCGCTAACGCCGATCATCGCCACCGCCGCGCCTGTGAGGGGGTGGCGATCAATCACGCCGCCGCCTTCATCCAAGGCGAACCAGGCGCGCACGCCGCGCGCGGCCAACAATTCAGCGATGCGGCGCGCGCCGCTTTCGCCGCCGATTTCCTCGTCGTGTCCGAAAGCGAACAGAATTGTTCTTGCGGGTCGACGACCTTGGGCGGCCAGATACTCCGCCGCCTCCAACAGTGCGATCAAGGAGCCCTTATCATCGAGCGCGCCCCGCCCCCAAACGGCGCCATCACGCAGGCTGCCGCCAAACGGATCCACGCTCCAGCTTGCGACAGTATCCCCGGGCACGGGCACGACGTCTTGATGGGCGAGCAATATGATTGGCGCGAGCGCGGGATTGGCGCCTTCCCATGTGTACAACAAGGAGTAGCCGATGGCTTCGCGTCGAGCGGTCGCGTGGAAGGCTGGATAGCTCGACTGCATCCATTGATGGAAATGCTCAAACTGCGCAGGATCATCGCCCTCGGCGCCTGCAAGCGAAACGGTGCGAAATCGAATCGCTTCGCCCAAACGCACGGCTGCCGTGTCGATGCTGAAATCGAGAGACTCAAGCGCCACCACGGCCGGCTGCGGCGCGCCGAAGGTCAACGCGCGATAGAGCACCACGCCGACTAAGACGGCGCAAAGCATAAAGACCGCAGCTAGCGCGGCCAATATCGGCTTCTTCATCCCCGCTCCTTGCACAGGCGGGCACTTGACCGGGCGCCGATAGAGCACGCCGGCCAAGTGACCCGCGCGCGCTAGTGAAACTGCGTCGGGTAGGCGTGGATAATGTCGGCCGAATAGGTGGGGCCTGGTTCGCGCCAATTGGTCATGACGTGTTTGCCGCACAGACGCGCGAAGCGCGGCGGATTGGCGTCAAGGACCGCTTGCGGGACGTCTTCACGCAGCGGATGGCGCGGCCAGATATATGGCCGCGAATAGATTGCGCCGATTGAGAGGCGTAACCCCGGCTTCTTGCGCTGGAACGCGCCATGCCAAGTATTTCCATGCCAGCAGATGAGTGAGCCCGGCGCCGCCTCAACGGGGACCGCTTGAGCGATCCCCTCCCCGGGAAGCGGATGGCGGCAAAGCTTGTGACTGCCAGGCACATAAGCGAGCGACCCATCTTCTCTGGAATATTCGGTCAAATTCCAGGTCAGATTGCAGAACTCGGCATAGGGATGAAACGGACCGGGCAACAATTGATTGTCGCTGTGAAGCGGCAGCACAAGATCGCTGCCCGGAATGGTTTTGTCGTGCGGGCCTTTGCACAACGCCGACATCGCGTGAATGATTGAACTCTCGCCAAGCAGATAATCCAGCACGGCCAACGCCACCGGCTGGCAGAACATTTCCTGAAACACAGGATCGTGCAGAACCATGTAATGGTAATCGCCGAGGATTTGATTGCGGTGGCTTTCGCCCTTCTCCAAATCCGGCGCCCGGCCATCCTGTTTTTCGATAAAGCGCAGCGTCGCGGCCTTGAGCCGTTCTATGAACCCATCAGGGGCCGCCTTCTCCGGCGGAATGATCGTCAAACCATGGGTTTCGAGATCTGCGATGTGGCTTTCCAACTCGTGCTTGCGGATCGCCTCCCAGATCCGATCCATCGGCTGCGCGGCGCCGGCGGGCGAGCCTTCGGCCCGGTAAGGTTTGTTCTCTTCCTGGCGTTTCGCGAGGTTATCGGACGCGGTGCCCATGTTCAGTCCTCCCAAGATCTGCGCGCTCCATAAGGGCGCGGGCGCTCTGCGGCGCGGTTCGTCCTGCGACAGAGCGATATTCTACCGACCGGTAAGGCAAATTCAAGGGCGGAATCGGGCGCCCGGAAACCGGAGCCGCCCGCCTTGCCCCAGGGCCGGGGCGGGACCGCCTCTCGCCTTGCTCAATGCGGGAGCGGAGGTGTTTCGTTTGCCGTTTGCCCCCATAATGCACGCTACAAAGCGGCGTCTGGGGTCAGGCGCGATTCCTGGTTCGTCATGAAGAGCTCGCCCTGGCCGACTGCGCCGGCCCGCAACCGCCAAGACTATGAAGAGCGGCGCGAGCAATTACTCGCAAGCGCCGCCGCCTTGTTCGTGGAAAAGGGATTTCGTGACGCCAGCTTGGCTGAGGTCGCCGAGCGCATGCAGATCTCAAAGGCGGCGCTTTATCATTATATCGGCAGCAAGGCGGATTTGCTGTTCGAGATCGCCAAACGCACGCTCGACGACATTTCGACAGCCCTTGACAATGCAGCGGCGACTGAAGGCGCGGGGCGCGACAAGCTGCGGATTTTCCTCCCCGCTTACGTAAAGATCATGTCCACGACGTTTGGCCGTTGCGCCGTACGAACCGATCGACGGATACTTACAGCGGCGCGCCAGCAGGAACTGGGTGCGATCGTTCGCAAGCAAGACGCCACGATGCGAAAGATTCTACGCGAGGGCGCAAAGGACGGCTCTTTGCAGAACGCTGACCCCAAGCTGGCCGCAGCAATGATTTTTGGCGCCGTAAGCTGGATTCCGCGATGGTACGTGGAAAATGATCGTCTCGACCACGATCAGCTCGCCGACAAGTTTGTACAAATGATCGAACGCGGCTTCGCTGCAAGATCTTGATGTTCTTGAATCGGAAACACCATGCCTGAGCGCCGCACGAGGCGGAAGCCGCGCCGACACGAACAATTCGCCAGCAAGAAAGAGGCGATTCTCAACGCGGCCGCTGATCTGATTGTCGAGAACGGCTTCGAGAACGTTTCGCTCGCCGACATTGCGCGTCGGCTCAATGTGAGCAAACCCACGCTCTATTATTATGTGGAGAGCAAGGATCAGCTGCTGTTCGAGCTGCACGAAATTGGCTTCGCCGCGGTGAAGACCGCGCTTGACGCAGCCCAAGACAGTGACAGGACCGGCCTTGAGCGATTGGAAATTTTCTTGCGGCACTACGCAGAGGGTGGCTTCACAAATTTCGGACGCGCCCTCGTGGAAACTGGCATACGCGGCCTTTCGCCCGAAAACGAAAAGCGAATGAGAACACGCCAGCGGGCGGCGGACCGCATGCTTGAGAACATTATCCGCGACGGCGTCGCCGACGGATCGATCGATGCGCAAACCGATCCCGCAATCGCCGCCAACTATCTGTTCGGCGCGCTCAATTGGATCGCCTATGCGCCCGGCGATTGGAGCAATCTCTCGCCAAGGAAAACCGCACGCGACTATGTGGCCGTGATCTGCGCCGGCCTGCTGCCGCGCGCGTAAGCGGCCGTGCAAGGCGGCCGCCCTCCCCGTGGGGGTAACCACCTGAGCCTCAATGCTGGAGGAGGGTTGCCTAGCGTGTTCTCATGTGCTATCGCGCTGCTACATGAATACAACTACCGCCTTCCGCGCCGCCCCGGCGGCCGCCCGCCCGGACGTGATCGACGCCTTGCTGACGCTGAAAAGCCGCGAAGAGGCGGAGGCGTTCTTGGCCGACCTTTGCACGCCGGGCGAAATCAGGGCGCTCTCTGAGCGCTGGCTGGTGGCGCGCCTGCTGGATGGCGGCGAACTCTCCTATCGTGAAATCGCTGAACGCGCCGATGCAAGCACGGCGACGGTGGTGCGGGTGGCGCGGTTCCTCAAAGACATGCCCTACCAAGGCTATCGGCGCGTGCTTGACCGACTGAAGAGACAAAAATGAGCCAGCGTTTGCGCATCGCGCTTCAGAAAAGCGGCCGCTTGGCTGACAAGAGCCTGGAACTTGTGGAATCTGCGGGGCTGCGCGTCGTCAAAGGCGCGAACGAGCTGCTCTACCGCATAGAAAACGCACCGATCGATGTGCTGCGCGTTCGGGACGACGATATTCCCACGTTCGTAGCCGACGGGGTCGCGGACTTTGGCATTGTGGGCCTCAATGTTCTAGCGGAGCGGTCAAGCGAGGGCGAACGCGCGCCGGAGGAAGTCATGCGGCTCGGCTTCGGCCGGTGCGCGCTCAAAATCGCCGCGCCGGAGAGCTTCCGCTATGAAGGGCCGCACAGCCTCGATGGCGTGCGCATCGCCACCTCTTATCCAGGCGTGTTGCGGCGATTTCTCGACGAGCACGGGGTTGGCGCTGAAATTGTGAAGATGCGTGGCGCCGTTGAGGTGGCGCCGCGGTTGAAGCTCTCGCAAGTTGTTTGCGATCTTGTCTCCACCGGCGCCACGTTGGAGGCCAACGGCCTGGCGGCGGTTGAAACAGTGCTCGAGAGCGAAGCTGTGCTGATCCGTGGGCGCAGAGCGCTCGATCCGGAATTGCAGCGCAATGCGGAGAGCTTTGTCGATCGCGTGGGCGGCGTCGTCGCCAGCCGCGGCGCAAAGTATGTGATGATGAACGCGCCGCGCTCGGCGCTGCCGCAAATCAGCGCAATTCTACCCGGCGCTGGCGCGCCGACAGTGACGCCGCTGGCAGGGCGCGACGACGCGGTGGCGGTACACGCGGTTTGCCAGGAATCGGTCTTTTGGGAGACGCTCGAACGCCTCAAGGGCGCGGGCGCCTCGGCCATTCTGGTGTTGCCAATCGAAAAGATGATGTGAGACGCCAGCGATGCAGCGCGTAATCTGGAGCGAGCTTGATGCGGCCGCGCAAACGCGGGCGCTGACCCGCCCCACGCGGCGGCGAGATGGCGAAGTGAGCGCTGTCGTAAAACGCATATTCAATGAAGTGGAGGCGGAGGGGGAAGCCGCGCTCACGCGCTGGGCCGAAACCCTAGATAAGCGCGCGCCCGCCGCACTTACACTCACGTGCGACGTGATCGACGCGGCGCGTGCAAAGTTGGATCGTGCGGACCTGGCCGCGCTCGACCTGGCGGTGGCGAACGTGACGCGCTTTCACGAGGCGACGCTGCCACGGGCGCTCAGCGTGGATATCGCCCCGGGCGTGCGCTGCACGCGCGTCTGGCGGGCGATCGACTCTTGCGGCCTCTATGCGCCCGCAGGCACAGCGCCGTTGTTTTCCACCTTGATCATGTTGGCTGCGCCCGCGCGCGTGGCCGGCGTGGCACAACGCATCGCCATCACGCCGCCTGGGCGCAACGCCGCGCCACACCCAATGATGGTGGCGGCGGCCGCAGCTTGTGGGCTGGAGCGCCTATGGCTTGTCGGCGGCGCGCAAGCGATTGCGGCGCTTACGTTCGGTGTGGTGACGCCAAAGGCGCAAAAGATCTTCGGGCCGGGCAACGCTTATGTGGCTGAAGCCAAGCGCTATGCGGCGAGCCTGCCGGGCGGGCCGCAGATCGATGTGCCAGCCGGGCCGAGTGAACTCATGGTGATCGCCGACGACAGCGCCGACGCAGAGGTGATCGCCGCAGATCTATTGAGCCAAGCCGAACACGATACCGACGCACAAGTGCTGCTGGCGACGCCCTCGCCCGCGCTTGCCGACGCGGTCGCGCGCGCGCTGGCGGCGCAGGCGCCGGCGCTGCCTCGCGCAGCGATTGCGCAAGCCGCGCTCGCCAACGCGCGCTGCATTATCGTGCGCGACTTGGCTGAGGCTGCGGACGCCGCCAACGTTTACGCGCCCGAACATCTCTCGGTGCAGACTGCAGAACCGGAGCGGGTTGTTGAGCGCATCAGCAATGCCGGCGCGGTATTCGTCGGACGCTGGAGCGGCGAGACGTTTGGCGACTATGTTTGCGGACCGAGCCACGTTCTGCCGACGGATGGCGCAGCCGCTACGTGGAGCGGCGTGAACGCCGCCTCGTTCATGAAAAGCTTTGTGGTGCAGGAAATCAGCCGCGATGGCGCGGCGGCGCTGGCGCCGGCGGCGGCGCGGCTGGCGCGACTGGAGGGACTGGAAGCACACGCACGCGCCGCTGACGTTAGACTCCCCCGCCATGGCTGACGTCCTTCCACCGGAGCTCGCGCCGTTGCGCGAACGCATGGCGACGGCCATTGGCCTGGACGCAGCTTGCATCTTACCGGTGCGCGGGCTCTGGCACGGGGTGGCGTTGCTGCTGCGTGGGGAACGCTGCGCAGTCGCGGCGCCAAAAAGCGATAGCGCCGAGCGCGCTGCGCGCGCGTACGGCTTTTCGCTGGTGGAAGATGGCGCGGATGTGGTGGTGCGGACATCACCCGATCCGCACGATGGCGGCGTCGTCACAGCTGCTGAGGCGGCGCTCAGCAGCGTGTTGGTGGTTGTGGACGAAACACTAATCGCCTTTGGCGACAGCCCAAGCTGTGCGCTTGCCGCGGACCATGTGATTGTCATTCGTAATCTTGGGCTTGAGTTTGGTCTTCAAGGCGAACCCTGTGCTGCGTTGATTGGCGCGCCGGATCTGGTCGAGGCGTGCGCGGGCCGCTTGGAGCCCGACGCGTTCGCGCCTTCCACCATCTCCCTGGCGATGGCCGCGCTTGATCCCCAGAAAGCCTATCTGCGCGAGCGGCGCATTCGCGATGCGAAGTCGGAGGTGGCGCGGATAAAGCAAGCGCTGGCGAACCGCGGGGTGTTGACACCGGGCCAAGGGCCGTTCGTTTTCGTGCGGCCTGAAAATCGCGACACCGCGCGTTCAGCGCTGGCGCGGCACGGCGCACAGGGCGCGTGGGTCAGTGCTGAAATTTTTCGCATCGATGTTGGCGCGCCGGAACTGAATGATCGCGCGCTGCTGGCCCTTGGCGCGATCAGCGCACCGAGCGCACGACGCACGGGCGAAGTGCTGCGCGAAACCAAGGAAACGCGCATCACAGCCCGGGTGGATCTCGGCCACGAAGGCGGATCGCGCATTGAGACAGGGCTCGGATTCTTCGACCACATGCTTGAGCAAGTGGCCGCCCACGGCGGCTTCACCCTTGAACTGCGCTGCGATGGTGATTTGCACGTCGATGCGCACCACAGCATCGAGGACTGCGCGATCGCCTTCGGCCAAGCGCTGCGCCAGGCGCTCGGCGAAAAGCGCGGCATCGCCCGCTACGGCTTCTTGTTGCCCATGGATGAGGCCGAAGCGCGCCTCTCGATCGACCTCGGCGGGCGGCCGTATCTTGTCTGGGAAGCGGCGTTCACCGCGCCGCTGCTGGGCGCCTACCCGACAGAGATGACCGAGCACGTGTTTCGATCCCTCGCGCAGAGCCTTGGGGCCAGCATCCATGTGAGCGTGAAAGGCGAGAATGATCACCATAAAACAGAAGCCTGCTTCAAGGCGCTGGGCCGGGCATTGCGCCAGGCTGTTCGCATAGAAGGCGACGCCACGCCCTCGACCAAGGGGATGTTGGCGTGAGCGTGGTGGTGGCGAAGCTGGGCGTCGGCAACACAGCGGCGGTGATGTTCGCGTTTGAGCGCCTGGGCATAGACGCGGCGCTCAGCGATGACGCCACGCAGATTAGCGAAGCGCCGCGCCTCGTGTTGCCGGGCGTAGGCGCGGCGGCGCACGCGATGGCGCTGATCGATCAGCGCGGCTTGCGTGAAGTGTTGCGTCGCTTCTCGCGGCCGCTGCTCGGCATTTGTTTAGGCCAGCAGCTCTTGTTTGAACGCAGCGAGGAAGGCGACGCCCAAGGATTGGGCCGGTTCCCGGGCGCCGTAACGCGCCTGCCCTCCTCTCCGGATGCGATTTCACCACATATGGGTTGGAGCAGGCTGCATGCGGTGGCTGACCATCCGCTGCTCGAAGGCGTGCACGAGGGCGATTATGCGTATTTCGTGCATTCCTACGTCTGCCCGCTGAACCAGTTCACCTTGGCGCAGGCGGAGTATGGGCAGCCTTTCGCGGCGATTGTTGGCGATCAGCGGAGTTTTGGGTGCCAGTTTCACCCCGAACGCTCAGGGGCAGTCGGCGCCCGCATTCTGCGCAACTTTGCGATCCTGCCATGCTGATCTATCCGGCCATCGACCTTATTGGCGGGCGCTGCGTGCGCCTCAAGCATGGTTGCTTCGACGACGTCACCGAGTATGGCGAGCCCTTTGCCCAAGCGCGCGCTTTCGCGGAGGCTGGCGCGACATGGGTGCATGTGGTGGATCTCGACGGCGCCCGCGCTGGCGCGCCCGCGCAACACGAACTTATCGGCGCGATCGCCCGTGAAAGCGGCCTCAGGGTTCAATCGGGTGGCGGCGTGCGTGAGCGCGCACACGTTGAAGCGCTGCTTGAGGCCGGTGTCGCGCGTGTGGTCGTGGGATCGGCGGCGGTTAAGCGGCCCGCAGACGTACGCGCATGGGTCGAAGCGCTGGGCGCCGAGCGCGTGTGCTGCGCGTTCGACGTTCGCGCCGTGGCGAACGGCTATGAAGCCGCCGTGGACGGCTGGGCCAAGGGCTCGGGCCGCATGCTTGGCGATGTATTGGCGCAGTATCCCGAAGGCGCGCTGAGGCATGCGTTGGTGACCGACATTTCGCGTGATGGCGTTTTGACCGGCCCTAACGTCGCGCTCATGGCCGGGCTTGCGAGCCAGCGGCCCGATGTTCTCATTCAAGCCTCCGGCGGCGTGGCGACGCTTGAGGATCTGAAGGCCTTGCGCGCCGCCGGCGCTGCTGGGGCCATTATCGGGCGCGCGCTCTACGAGCGACGATTTACGCTGGAGGACGCCCTTGCCAGCTAGACGCATTATCCCCTGCCTTGATGTGAAAGGCGGGCGCGTGGTCAAGGGCGTGCGCTTCGAAGGCCATGTCGACGCCGGCGATCCAGTGGAGCTGGCGCGGCGCTATCGCGATCAGGGCGCCGATGAGATTGTCATTTACGACATCTCCGCCTCCCCGGAGGGCCGTACGTTGGACTACGCATGGCTGGCGCGCGTTGCGCGGGCGTTGGATGTGCCGCTCTGTGTGGCGGGTGGCATTCGCACAGTCGACCAAGCTATCGCTTGCCTCGAACATGGCGCGGAC
>JAEUMU010000175.1 GCA_016791325.1 Hyphomonadaceae bacterium | reverse complement strand
GTGAACTCCATGTCAGCCATAGACGTTTTCCCGGGGATGACGGGCCTGTAAGGTTACGAGAGTGGGGCCGAGAACGATCAGAGCTTGGGCCGGGGCGATAGCCGCCCTGTGTCTGATGGCGGGACTTGCCGCCTGCGACCGCAACGGCGCGCGCGCGCCCGTGCCCGAGCCCACGACCCCGCCCATGATCGCGCGGGCCGATCTGTTTGGCGACGCCGCCCGCGAGGCGGGCCAACTTTCCCCGCGCGGGGATCAGGTGGCGTTTCTTTCCCCGCGTGACGGCGTGATCAATCTGTGGGTTCTCTCGGTCGACGCTATGGATGAGGCGCGCGCGATCACCGATGATCGCGGCCGCGGCGTGCAGCGCTTTGCTTGGGCGGCTGACAACGCAACTTTGCTTTATTTGCTCGATGAGCAGGGCGATGAGAACGCGCGCCTCTACGCAGTCGACGCCGCCGGCGCCGCCGCGCCGCGCGCACTGACGCCGGCGGGAACGCGCGCGGAAATCCTGGGCGTGAGCGCCGCTGATCCCGGCGGCGTCGTCGTCAGCCTGAATCAGCGCGACTCCAATTGGCCCGATGTGGTGCGCATCGACATCGCCACCGGCGCGCAAACGCTAGTGCAGCGCAATGTGAACACCGGCGCAGCACCGGGCTTCGCGCGCTTCCTGCTTGATCGCGATAATCGCGTAAGGGTGGGGTGGAAGGCGCTGGCCGATGGGCGCGCGGAGGTGTTTGTCCGTGCGCTGGAAGGCCAGTGGCGCAGCTTGTTCACAATCCCGTTCGAGGATGCGCTGACGCTGCGGCCGCTGGCGTTTGAAGGTGCGACCAATTCGTTCCTGATGCTCGATTCCACTGGGCGTGATCGCGTTGTTCTCGTGCGTGTGGATGCGCAAACTGGGGCGCGCACTGTGCTGGGCGAAAGCGCGCGCGCAGATGTTTCCGACGTGTGGCTCGATCCGGCCACCAATGCGCCGGAAGCATTCTCAGCGGAATATCTGCGCCGCGAATGGCGCGCGCTCGATGCCGATGCGCAAGCGGATCTGGATTTTCTTACCCGCCAACTCAGCGGCGATTTCAGCGTTGTATCGCGCAGCCAGGACGATTCGCGTTGGATCGTGGTGGAGGCCAGCCCCACCGCGCCGCCGCGTTCGCATCTTTATGATCGCGGCGATCGCGCCAATCGGCGGCTCACTACTCTGTTCCGCCATCGCCCCGCGTTGGAGCAGGCGCCGCTGCAGCCGATGACGCCGGTGGAGATCGAAGCGCGCGACGGGCTGACGCTGGTGTCGTTTCTGACGCTGCCGATCGGTTCGGACGCCAACGGCGATGGCCGCCCCGAGCACCCTGTGCCGCTGGTGGTGACGCCTCATGGCGGGCCTTGGACGCGCGATTCCTACGGCTTCGAACCGCAGCACCAATGGCTGGCCAATCGCGGCTATGCGGTGCTGAGCGTGAATTTCCGCGGCTCGGCCGGCTTCGGCAAAGCATTCCTCAATGCGGGCAACCGCGAATGGGGCGCGCGGATGCAGGATGACCTGACCGATGCAGTGCGCTGGGCGGTGGAGAACGGCGTGGCGCAGGCCGATCACGTCGCCATCGTGGGCGCGGGGTTCGGCGGGTATGCGGCGCTCTCGGCGCTGGCGGGGGGAAGCGAGCAATTCCGCTGTGGCGCAGCAATGGGCGCGCCGCTGAACTTGGCGACGATGCTGACTTCGCTGCCGCTGACGGTCTCACCATGGCGGGATGCGTATTATCTGCGCGTTGGCGATCCGCGTACGGCGGAGGGCCGGCAGATGTTGCGGGAGCGCTCGCCGCTATTCCGCGCTGCGCAAATCCGCCAGCCGGCGCTGCTCACGCTGGGCGGGCGCGATCGCGGCGCTTCGCGCGCGGAATACGATCAGTTGGCGCAAGCGCTACGCGGGCGCAGCGCCGGATTGACCTATCTGGTTTTCCCAGAGGAGGGCGCGGCGTTCACGCAAGCCAACCGGCTGGCGCAGGCGGCGGTGCTGGAGCATTTCTTGGGCGCATGCCTCGGCGGGCGGATCGAACCCGTGGGCACGGCGTTTGAAGGGGTTTCGCTGCAGGCGTTCGACGGCGCCTCCAGCGTGCCGGGCCTTTCCGCGTTTGCGCGGCGTGCAGCCGCGCCGGCGCGTCCGGCAGAAGCGCCGGGCGAAGGCGCGCCAACGCCGGATACCGATGGCGCGGGCGGCCCCCAAGATGCGCCAAAGCCGCCCAACGATGCGGCCGCGCCGGCCCCTTAGCCGCGCAGCACCGAGGCCACGCGCGCCTTGCGCCCGGTGAAGGAATCCCACACCACCGATTCAACGTGGGCGCCATCGGCGGCGAACACGACGCCTGAAAACATCGAGCCATCCGTCACGCCAGAGGCGGCGAACACCACATCGCCGGGGACGAGATCGTCGAGCGTGAATTTTCGGGCGATGTCAGCATGGCCCATGGTTTTGGCGCGTGCGATTTCGGCCTCGCTTTCCGGCTTTAGGCGCGCCTGCATCTGGCCGCCGGCGCAGCGGATCGCGGCGGCCGCCAGCACACCCTCCGGCGCCCCGCCCGAGCCGAAATAGATATCCACGCCCGAGCGCGCGGTTTCGGTGGTCCAGAACACCCCTGCCACATCGCCATCGGGAATAAGGCGTATGCCGGCGCCGGCGCGGCGCAATTCCTCGATGATGTGATGATGGCGTTCGCGGTCGAGCAGGCAGGCGCGAATATCCTTCACCGCCACGCCCTTGGCCTTAGCGAGGCGCTGCACGTTTTCGGTGGGCGAGAGGTCGAGATCGATCAGGCCGGGCGGATAGCCCGGGCCGATGGCGAGCTTGTCCATATACATATCAGGCGCATGCAGCAGGCCCCCGCGCGGCGCCAGCGCCACCACCGTCATCGCGTTGGGCGCATCGTTTGCGCAGAGCTTCGTGCCCTCCAGCGGATCGACGGCAATGTCCGCTGCGATGCCGCCGGCGCCCACTTTCTCGCCGATATAAAGCATCGGCGCTTCGTCAATTTCGCCTTCGCCGATGACGACGAGCCCATCGAATGGGGCGTGCTCGAAGCTTTTGCGCATGGCGTCGACGGCCGCCTGGTCGGCGTCGTTCTTCTTGCCCAGCCCGCGCCACTTGGCGCACGCCACGGCGGCGGCTTCGGTGGCGTGCAGCGCGATTTGCGAAAGCAGCAGCCCGGTGGCGGGGTTGGACACGTCAAGCCTCGTCTGATGATTAAGTTTGCGCCTGTTTACAGCGGGCGCGCCGTCGGACAAGTGTTGTCGCGTGTCTGCCGAACAGCTTGCCCAGGCCATCGCCGCCGCGCGCCGCACCGTGTTTTTCACCGGCGCGGGGATTTCCACGGAAAGCGGCATCCCCGATTTCCGCAGCCCCGGCGGGGTGTGGAGCAAGATGAAGCCAATCACGTACCAGGAATTCACCGCCTCGCGCGCGAAGCGGCGAGAGGCCTGGGATCGCGTGTTCAACCGCACCGCGGGCTGGACCGGCGCTAAGCCCAATGCAGGTCACATCGCGGTGGCGCGGCTGATCGCGGCGGGGCGGGCGACATCGGTCATCACTCAGAACGTGGACAATCTGCATCAAGACGCCGGCGCCCCATCCGATAAGGTGATCGAGCTGCATGGCAATGCTTCCTACGCCAAGTGCCTCGAATGCGCGCGCCGGTATGAACTTGAATCGCTGCGCAGCGCTTGGGAGGCGGGCGAAGACATCGTGTGCGAAATCTGCGGCGGCTTGATCAAGACGGCGGTGATTTCATTCGGCCAGGCCATGCCAGAGCGCGACATGATGCGCGCCACGATCGAGGCATTGGGCTGCGATTTGTTTGTTGTACTGGGGTCTTCGCTGGTGGTGTATCCGGCGGCGAGCCTGCCTGTGATGGCGCATCAGCGCGGCGCGCGCCTCATCATCGTCAACCGTGAGCCGACAGACATGGATGAGATCGCCGATCAGGTTTTTCATACCGAGATCGGCCCGCTCTTGGGCGCGACCATGGAGCGGTTTCAGCTTTAGGGCAGCGTGAGCAGATCGCCGCAGATGGCTTCGAGCCCGGCCTGATCGGCGGCGCTGAACGCGTCGAACTGCGTGGAATCGACATCGAGCACCGCCGCAAGGGCGCCGTGCGCATCGAACACCGGCACGACGATTTCCGAGTTGGAACGGCTATCGCAAGCGATATGGCCCGGGAAAGCGTGAACGTCGGGCACGATGATGGTTTTCCGCTGCGCCGCGACCGCGCCGCACACGCCTTTGCCGAAGGCGATGCGCAAACAGCCCAGCGTGCCCTGATAAGGGCCGACGACGAGTTCATCGCCCTTGGCTTCGTCCACCAGATAAAAGCCGGTCCAGAAGAAGCGAGCAGGGAAGGCTTCCGCCAGCAGCGAGGCGGCGGTGGCGTAGCGCGCGGTACGTGAAGGCTCGCCCGCGATCACCGCCGCAATCTGCGCACGCAGCGCCGCGTAGCGCTCGTCCACATCGGATGGCAGTTCGGCGCGCGCGGCTTCGGCCATGCGTCAGGGCCGGTTGGATTTGCGGTGGCGCAGCGCACCGGAGGCTTTCAGCGCCGTCATCGGATCATGCGGGTCGGCGCGGCGGCGCCGGCCTTCGCCGCGATTGAGCAGCATCCCAAACGCGACCGACAATCCGATCACGATCAGAATGAATATGAGCATGCCGATCCAGAACCCGGTCATTCGCAAGCCTCCGCTCACAACATAAGGGCTTCGAGGCGGGGGGGCCACCTTAAGCCCTAGCTGCTACTTTAGGTTAACTTTCACGCCAATATACTACTGCAGGTAGAATCGGAAGCCTTGGGGGGCCATGTCTCGTTTCGGTTTCGCACACGCCTTGCCGCGCGGGGATGGGCAAGAGGCGCAAACCGCCGCGCACGGCATGATC
>JAEUMU010000173.1 GCA_016791325.1 Hyphomonadaceae bacterium | reverse complement strand
GATGATGCCGAGTTGCCATTGAGCCTGCCCCGCCCGCGGACCATCCCGCTGCGCGTAGGCCAAGGCGCGCGCGCCTTCATCATCGCGCACGGCCATGCGCTCGTAGATGCGCTCAATAGCGACGCGCGCGCTGGCGGTATCGCCGACGACGGCAGGGGGGGTGCCCGGCAAGGTGCGCGCGCCGCCGCGGCGCGGCTCAGGCGGCGTCAGGCGCGAGCGGCGCGGACGCGCACGCATGGCTTGATCGTACACCGCTTGCGCCATGCCGTAGTCGCCATACTGGCGCAGCCACGCGCCGTAAGCGCCCCATTCGCCGCGGTAGCCGCGTGAACTGAGCATCGCGCCCCGCACGACGCCTTCCAGCACATCATCCTCAGCGCGCGAGAGCGCCCCATTGACGCTGCGCCAGTTACCCTCCTCGACCGCGTCGAACGCGGCGCGATAGGCGGCCTCGTCACGATCGGACAGCGCCACGATGCGCGATTGCGCCGCAGCCGGGGCGGCGAGGGCGGCCGTGGAAACGGCGGCAAGGGCGGCGAAGGCGAAACGAAACGTCATCGGAGCCCATCAGGCAGAAAGTGTTAAGGACGCGAAACCCGCTGAACGCCCAGCTCGTCGAGCCAAGTTTCGATCGCCAGCAGGTCCAACCAGGCCAACCGCTTTTGCTGCGGCTGACGCAGAAGATATGCCGGATGAAGCATGACTATGGCGTTGACGGGCGCAGCGAGCCCCTCGCGCGTATAAGCCAGGCGCCGGCCCCGAAGCTTCAACACGCCGTCCTCCCGCTGCAGCATAGCGTGGGCGGCGGCCTTGCCGGTGAGGATCAGAAGCTTGGGGCGCATCAGCGCCACCAGGCGTTCGGCGAAGGGTAGGCAGGTCGCGGTTTCGCCGGGCGTGGGATCGCGATTGCCCGGTGGGCGCCAATAAATAGTATTGGAAATCAATATGTTGGATTGCCGGCTGAGGCCAATCTCGGCAAGCATGCGATCCAGCAATTGGCCGGAGCGGCCCACGAACGGCTTGCCGGCCTGGTCTTCGTCCTTGCCTGGGGCCTCGCCGATCAGCAGCACCTCGGCATCCTCAGCGCCGTCAGCGAATACGGTATTCCGCGCCGTAGCCTTGAGCGCGCAGCCATCGAACCCGGCCACCGCCTCGCGCAGTGCGGCGATCGTTTCAGCGCCAGCGGCGAGGCGACGGGCCGCTTCGATCGGGGAGTCCGCGGCGGGCGCGGCGCGGCGAGGCTTGGGTTTGGGAACCGGGGCGTGCGCTGCGGCGGCGGGCGCAGCGTAAACCGCCTCGGCCTCGTCCATATCGACGCCGGCGCTGCGCCAAAAGGCCAGCAGGGCGCGCGCTGCGCCGCGGTCGATCTCAGGCTCCATGGGCGCCATTTTGCAGAGAATCGAGAAATCGACAAAGCGGGCCGCCCGCCTTGCGTGCTCCGCCCCAAGCTTTGATAAGCGGGTGAACAGAAGGAAAGGACGGAGATGTCGGAAGAAGCGCGCGACGCGATGGAGTATGATGTCGTGATCGTCGGCGCAGGGCCTGCCGGGCTCGCCGCGGCGATCCGGCTGAAGCAGGTGGCCGCCGAAGCCGGCGCCGAGCTAAGCGTTGCGGTGCTGGAGAAGGGCGCTGAAGTTGGCGCGCATGTGCTTTCCGGCGCGGTGATCGATCCGTGCGGGCTCGATCAACTCATCCCGGACTGGCGCGAAAAGGGCGCGCCGCTGACGACGCCGGTAACAAGCGACGAGTTCAAAATCCTGGGCCCAAGCGGCGCGGCTGGGCTGCCGACATTTCTGATGCCGCCGTTGATGAACAATCACGGCAATTACATTGGCTCGCTTTCGAACCTGACCAAATGGCTTGCCGGAGAAGCCGAGGCGCTTGGCGTTGAGGTCTATCCTGGCATGGCGGCCTCAGAAGCGATCTATGATGAAAGCGGCGCGCTGAAGGGCGTCGTCGCCGGGGTGTTCGGCATCGGCAAGGATGGCGAGAAAAAGCCCGATTATCAGCCCGGCATGGAGTTGCACGGCAAATACGTGTTCATCGCCGAAGGCGTGCGTGGTTCGCTGGCGAAAGTGCTGCAGAAGAAATTTGAACTGCGCGGCGAGGATAATCCGCAGAAGTTCGGCATCGGCATCAAGGAATTGTGGGAAGTCCCGGCTGAAAAACATAAGCCGGGCGCCGTTGTGCATACGGTGGGCTGGCCGCTGGACGATGCAACGGGCGGGGGCTCGTTCCTTTATCATTGGGGCGATCGCTACGTCTCTGTCGGCTATGTGGTGCACCTCAATTACAAGAACCCCTACCTCTCGCCGTTCGACATCTTCCAGCAGCACAAGCTGCATCCCGAGATCAAACAGCACATCGAAGGCGGCAAGCGCATCGCTTATGGCGCGCGCGCGATCACGGAGGGCGGTTTTCAATCGGTGCCGAAGCTGGCGTTTCCGGGCGGCGTGCTGATCGGGTGTTCGGCCGGCTTCGTGAACGTGCCGCGCATCAAGGGCAGCCACAACGCGATCCTCACCGGCATGATGGCGGCGGAGGCTGCGTTCGAGGCGATCGCCGCCGGGCGCCAGCGCGACACGCTTGAGGGGTACGAAGAGGCCTATCGCAACAGCGCCGTCTACAAGGATCTGCATCGCGTGCGGAACGCCAAGCCGCTGCTTACGCGCCTGGGCACGTTCTGGGGCGGCGTTGTCGGCATGGCGGATATGTGGACCACGACGCTGCTGGGCGGGTTCTCGTTCCTGGGCACGCTGAAGCACGGCAAGGCCGATTACGCAGCGCTGGAGCCGGCCTCCAAGCACGCGCCGATCGCCTATCCCAAGCCGGACGGAGTGCTGACGTTCGACAAGCTTTCTTCGGTGTATCTATCCAACACCAATCATGAGGAAGATCAGCCCGCTCATCTCACGCTGATTGATCCCAGCGTGCCGATCCGGGTTAACCTCCCCGAATACGCCGAACCAGCGACACGATATTGCCCCGCCGGCGTGTACGAGGTGTTGTATGACGAAAAGGGCGGCAATCCGCGTTTTCAGATCAACGCGCAAAACTGCGTTCACTGCAAAACGTGCGACATTAAAGACCCAAGTCAGAATATAAACTGGGTGACGCCCGAAGGCGGCGGCGGGCCGAACTACGCCAATCTCTGAGCGTCGCGCGCCGGAACGGCGCTTGAAAGGTGGTTAGCATGCGTTGGGCGTTCTTCGCGGCGGGGATTGCCGCAGTCACCTGCGTCGCCGCGCCTGTGCAGGCGCAATCCCACGGCGAGGCGCTGAAGCTGAGCGGCGCAAGCACGCGCGCCCAGCCAATCGCCATTTCCGACGAGCGCGAGCCGGCCGAATTGATGCGGCGCACCTCGCCGCAGGACGCCGCCGCCGACCGCGCCTATGACGCGCCGGCCGCCGCGCTGCTGGAAGCGGATGTCGATGATCTCGTTCGCGAAGGCCGCCGCGCCATCTCTCGCGGTGAGGGCGGGCCGGTGTGGACGTTGGCCGTGTTCGCAGACAGCGTGGCCAGCGGCGACGCCGCCGGCGCACGCGCAGCGCTGGAAGCGGGGCCTGGCGGTTTGCGCGGCGGGCTGGGCGATATGCTTGAGCCGTTCGTGTTCGCGGTTGAAGGGCGTGTGGACGCCGGCGTGGAGCGCGTGGACACCGGCGCCGATAACGCGCCAGCGCCGCTGCCGGACGTAGCGCGCGCGTTGTTGTTTGAATCAGCCGGGCGCCTTGATGAAGCGGCGGCGGTCTATTCGCAGATGCTGGAACGGCTCGACCTGCGCCCGCCTGCTGAAGACGAACCCGCCACGATGGAGGAGTTCGAGCGCTCGTTGCAGGCCGCACGCATCACGCATGCGGTGTATCGCGCGGCGTTGGTGAACCATCGCCTGGGGCGCACAGCCGAAGCGCGCCGGCTTTACGGCATCGTGCAGGAGTTTGCGCCGCGCTCGATCGACGTACGCACCAATCTAAGCCGCCTCGATGCGGGCGAAGCGCCGTTTGAGGCGCCGCTCGATGCGCGCACCGCCACCGGCCGTTGGATGCTGTTCCTTGCCGAATACGTGACGCAGGCTGAAAACATCTCAGCCATTCTTTCCTCGCAAGAACCCACGCCGGGGCTAACATCTGTTTCCGGCGCCGCGCTGCTGCAATTGGGCGCGCTGCTGGCGTCCGACGCGGATGATTGGCGCCTGCAGGCGGCGACGCAGCTGATCGATGCGGGCGGGCTTGCGGGTGCTGAACGCGTGTTGGCGCAGGTACAGCCGGGGGCGGTGTTCGCGCCGGACGCCGATACGCTACGCGCATCCATTCAAATCAAGCGTCAGGATTTCGCGGGCGCGGCCGCCACCGCGGATCGCATCGTGGCGGCGGCGGGCGATCGCTGGACGCTGCTGGCTTCCGCTGGCGATATTTACCGCGCCGCGAACCGCCCGCAGCAGGCGACTCAGGCGTTCGACCGCGCGCTGACGATGGTGACGGAGCCGGAGGATCGGGCTGATGTGCTGGGCTGGCGCGCGTATGCGCACCGCTTCGCCGGCGATATTCCCGCCGCCGTCCGCGACATTCGCGCCGCGTATGAAATCGACCAGAGCGTGGACACGCGGCTGATGTACGTCTCCATCCTGATGGATGATCGCCGCGCCTGGCGCGACGGCATCC
The DNA here is from genome assembly GCA_016791325.1 of Hyphomonadaceae bacterium. Lineage (GTDB taxonomy): Bacteria > Pseudomonadota > Alphaproteobacteria > Caulobacterales > Aquidulcibacteraceae > Vitreimonas. The sequence goes on along the minus strand of JAEUMU010000173.1, from coordinate 2,676 downwards.
AGGTGGCGCGCGGGCTGTTTGCGGAGCAGCCGAATTCCGTGATGCGGCTGAACACTCTGGGCTACGCGCTGATCCAACAGCCCGAAGGCTTGGAGGAAGGCTTCCGCCTGCTGTGGCGCGGCTTCAATTACGGGCAAAGCGATTATGCCGTGATCGATAGCTTGGGCTGGGCCTATTATCTCTATGGCCGTTTCGATGAGGCGCTGGCGCTGATCGAACGCGCCAATGCGCTGGCTGTGCGTGAACCAAATTCGGAAGTGCTCGATCACCTCGGCGATGTGTATTGGCGGCTGAACCGGCGCGATGAAGCGCGCGATGCGTGGCGCCAGGCGCTGGCGGCTCAGCCCGATGAGTTGCGCCGCCGCGATCTGGAATCAAAGCTGCAACGCGGCCTCACCACGCCTGCGCCGCGCCGGCGCGAGGTGCCAGTGGTGACGCTGCCCGATCGCCCGAGCCAGCGGGAAGATCTGTGATCGCTGCGGGGGGGCGCGCTTGGGTGCTGGCGGCGTGCGCGGCGCTGGGCGCATGCGTGACGCTGGAGCCGCCCGCGCCCTCGGCCAGCCGCGATTACGCCGACTATCTGATCGGGCGCGTCGCGAGCGCGCGCGAAGATCACGCCGCTGCGGCTGATCGATATTTCGGGGCGCTGACGCGTGCGCCCAATGATGATCAGCTGATCTCCGGCGCGCTTTACACCAGCCTAGCGCTGGGCGATGAGGCGCGCGCGCGCCAAGCCGCGCGGATGGCCGCGCGCGAGAATGGGCCGGCTTTGGCGCATATTGTGCGCGCCGCCGATGCATTGCGCGCCGGCGCGTGGCGGCGGGCCGATACCGAAACTGACCGCGCGCAAGGGGCGGCGTATGAAGAACTGATCGCCCGCACCATCCATCTGTGGGCGCGCGTGGGCGAAGGGCGCGTCGATGACGTGCTGGTGCAGTTGGAGCCCCTGGCTTCGATGCGGCCTTATGGCGGGCTGTTTGCGTATCAGCAGGCGATCGCTCTGGATTATGCGGGGCGGACCGATGCCGCGCGGGCGGCGTTTTCTGTTGGCGCGGGCGGTGGCTTGTGGCTGCCGGCCGCGATTGAGCGCCATGCTGATTTGCTGGCGCGCAGCGGCGATCAGGCGGCGGCGCTGGCGCTGCTCAGCGATGAGGCGAGCACGCGGGGTAATCCTGCTCTGCGTGCGGCGCTGGCGCGCGCGCAAGCTGGCCAGGCGCCGGCCCGCACGCGCGTAACGCCGGCGCGCGGCGCTGCGATCGGGCTTTATGGCTTGGCCACCATCTTCACGCAGGAGCACGATCCCGCGAGTGCGTTGATCGCGCTCTCTGTGGCGCTGATGCTGGATCCTTCGTTGGATGAGGCGCGGCTCGCGTTCGCGCAGGCGCAAGCAGAACGCGGCAATCAGGCGGTCGCGCTTGCGGCGCTCGCGCAGGTGCCGGCCTCTTCGCCCTATGCTTCGAGCGCCAACGTCGCGCAGGCGTGGGCGTTGCTGGATGAAGGCCAGGAGGAAGCGGCTCTGGCGCAGGTTTCGGCGCTTGCAGGCGCGGGCGATGAGCGCGCGGCGCGCGCGCTGGCGGATATGTATCGCCGCCTCGGCCGCGATGGGGAGGCGGAGGCGATCTATTCGCGCATGATCGAAAGTGATGCGCACAACTGGCGGCTCTATTTTGCACGCGCCGCCGCGCGCGATCGCATGGGCCGCTGGCCGGACGCTGAAGCCGATCTGCAGCAAGCGCTGGCGCTTTCGCCGGATCAGCCGGATGTGCTGAACTATCTCGGCTATAGTTGGGCCGATCGTGGCGAACGGCTAAGCGAGGCGCTCGCGATGATCGAGCGCGCGGTGGAGATGCGCCCGCTTTCGGCGGCGGTGATCGACAGCCTAGGCTGGGTGCATTTTCGCATGGGCGATTACGCCGAGGCGCTGCGCCATTTGGAGCGCGCGGTTGAGCTGCAGCCAGACGATGCCACGCTGAACGATCATCTGGGCGATGTGTATTGGCGTCTGGGCCGGCGCATCGAAGCACGCTTTCAGTGGCGGCGGGCGTTGGCGCTGGCGCCGGAAAACGCAGCCGCGCTGGAAGCCAAGATCGCCGATGGGTTGGCGCCCGAACGTGGCGCGCGCACGGCGACACGCTAATGCTGCGCGTATTTGCGCCGGCGAAGATCAATCTCACGCTGCAGGTGGGGCCCCCCGGCGGCGATGGCATGCATCCGCTGCAAAGCGTGGTGGCGTTCGCCGATGTCGGCGATTGGGTGGAGGTCGCGCCCAGCGAGGGGCTGACGCTGGCGATGGACGGGCCGTTCGCGCCGATGCTGACCCAGGATGAGGATAATCTTGTGCTGCGCGCCGCGCGCCTGCTGGCCGCTGAAGGGCAGGTGCGCGCGGGCGCGGCGCTGCGGCTGAGCAAACATCTGCCCGTGGCTTCCGGCATTGGCGGGGGATCTTCCGATGCGGCGGCGGCGCTGAAGGCGCTTAATCAGCTGTGGGCGCTCGATTTGGATGTTGCGGCGCTGGCGCAGCTGGGGCGACGGCTCGGCGCTGATGTGCCGGTATGTCTGGGCGCCCGCAGCGCCTGGATGACGGGCGCTGGTGAGCAGGTGGCGGCGTTGGCGCTGCCGGAGATGGATGTGGTGCTGGTGAATCCCTTGCGCCCAGCGCCCACAGCACAGGTGTTT
>JAEUMU010000144.1 GCA_016791325.1 Hyphomonadaceae bacterium | reverse complement strand
GATGATGGCCTCCTAGAAGCGCACATCGATTTCACCAGCATCCGAATGGAAACCGAAGAGGTCGCCGAAACCGACACCGCGCCTCTGGCGCTGGAGCCATCTTCACCGCCCAAGCAGTATGCGCCAGCCGTTGAAGCAGCGCCGGCGCCGATCGATCTTTCCCCCCCACGCCTCATCGCGCTGGAAGATGCAGGCGGCCGCAAGCGCAAATACTTCTGCCACAAGCCCTGGAGCGATCTGCACAATTTCACGGTCGACGGCCGCATGGACGTGTGCTGCATCGCCACCGGGCCGAGCCAGGAGCGGTACGCGCTGGGCAATCTCAATACGCAGAACTTCCAAGATGTGTGGAACGGCGCCACCGCCAAGCTCTTCCGCCGCACGGTGAACTCGGACAAAGTGCTGCCGCCGTGCGCGCGCTGCCCGATGGGATACCAGTATCACGGCATGTGGTTTCATCGCGAACACACGATCGGACGCGTAAACGGCTGGCTGTGGAGCTTGGGGGTGTTCAAGCCGAGCTATATGAAATGGCTCGGCCGGCGTGTCATCGATTGGGCGCGGCCAACCGTGAGCTGGCTCTTCTTCCGGAACTTCAAATAAGCGCTTCAAGCGCCGCGCGCATTTCGCCCGCGCGCTGGCCCCAGGTGTGTTGCGTCACCGCTTCCGCACGCGCCGCGCGGCCAAGCGCCCGGCGCAGATCGCCGTCCTCCGCAACGCGCGTCAACGCCGCCGCGAGCGCGGCGCGATCGCCCGGCGGCGTCAGCAGCGCGGTATGCTCGTGGCGCAACACCTCACCCAGTTGCGCGAGGTCGGACGCCACAATCGCCCGCCCCATCGCCATGTATTCGTAAAGCTTGGTGGGGGAGCCGAAGAAATCCGTGCCGTCTGGGTTTGCTAAGGTCGGTGAAACCAGCACATCCGCGGCCGCCAGATGCGCCGGCCCTTCAGCTTGCGGGATCAGCCCCGTAAACACGGCCTTGGCGGCGAGCCCGGCGCGTTCAATCGCCGCGCGCGCAGCCGGCAGATCGTATCCATCACCGATCATCAGCAGCCGCACGTTCAAGCCGGCCGCCATTTCGGCGAACGCCGCCGCCAGCACGCTCGCCCCATGCCAGGCGCCGAACGTGCCGATAAACCCAATCACCACCGCATCGCCCAGCCCGTAGCGCGCCCGCACCGCCGAACCATCGAGATCGGGCCGGTAGCGCTCGGTATCGGCGGCGTTCGGCGAAAGCAGGACACGCGCGGCCGGCGCGCCCAACGCGATTGCCTGCTCCACCAGCGGCTTCGACACCGCCGTCACAAGATGCGCCGCGCCCAGCATGCGCCGCTCGATCTCCAACGCGATCTCGCGTGCAGGCACGGGCTGGCCCCAATGATCGCCGATCCACACCTCGGAGCCATTGTATTCCAGTACCAGCGGCGCGCCGAAGTGCTGCGCCAGCACCGCGCCAGCATAGCCGTAAAGCCCATGCCGTTGATACACGAAGGCCGGGCGCGCCATCTCCGCCCCCGCGCGAATAAGATCGCGATTGTAAGCCAGCAAAGTCTGCTCGCTGCGCGGCAGCGCGCGCCAGCGGCGGCGCGGTGCAGCGCGTTCGATCTCCGGCGTGAGCATCGGCAGATCGTGGCTGGTCAGCAGCTGAACCGGCTCCTGCGCCGCCAGCGCATTGAGCACGCCGGCGGTATGAGCACTGGCCCCGCCTGCCTCCAAGCCGAACCACAAATCCGTGCGCACCACCAAGGCGGCTTCGCCGCGTGGCGAAGCCACCGCGCCTGGCGCGCCCAGGCGCGCCAAATCCTGCCGGATCGCGCGTTCGAGCCCCGGCCACGCGAGCGCGCCCGCCGCCGCGCCCGCCGCCGCGCCCAACGCATCGCCCCACCCGATACTCCGCACACGCCCGCGCGCGTCTTCCGCTGCGGCGCGTCCGCGCGAAAGCAAACGCGCCGCGATCAGGGGCCGCGGCGTCAGCGTTTCCTCCACATCGTCGAGCGCCAGGCGCACATCATCGTAACGCAACATCTCGCCCAACACGCCGCGCCCACGCAGCCGCCGTGCAATCTCCGCGGCCTCCCACACCTCTTCGCCCGCGAGGGGCGCCAGCGTACGGCGAGAAAGATTGAGGCGAAGCGTTGAGGGCACGTGATCTGCCAGGCGGCGCGGCGCTCTTGACGCACGCGGCTCTTCCTATACCCATCCTTTATCACAAGGAAACAGCGGGCGAAGCCAATCATGTGCGGCATTGCTGGATGGGCGGGGCCGGCCGGCGCCGCGATCGACCAGCAGGCGCTTGCCGCGATGCTGGCGGCGATCGCCCATCGCGGGCCTGATGGCGATGGCGCCTGGGCCGCGCCTAACGGGCGCGCCGTGTTCGGCCACCGCCGTCTGGCCATCATCGATCTTTCCGATACCGCCGCACAACCGATGCAGGATGCACAGGGCGCGGCGTGCCTCACCTATAATGGCGAGATCTACAATCACCGTGAATTGCGCGCCGAGCTTGAGGCGCAAGGCCGCCTCTTCAAGACCGACCACTCCGACACCGAAGTGATCCTGCAAGGCTATCTCGCTTGGGGCATGGATGGCCTGCTTGCGCGGCTGAACGGCATCTTCGCCTTCGCGCTGCACGATTTACGCAGTGGTGAAACCTACTTCGTGCGCGACCAGGTGGGCGTGAAGCCGCTCTATTTCGCCTGGGCGCGCGGCGGCTTGGCGTTCGCCTCCGAGATCAAGGCGCTGCTGGCTTTGCCGGGCTTCCGCGCCACGCTCTCACCAGCGGCCGCCTACCACTACCTCACCTTCATGGCCGCGCCGGCGCCGCTGACGATGTTCGAGGGCGTTTACAAACTGCCGGCAGGCTGGCTGATGCGTGTCGATGCCGATGGCGCCGCACAGGCGCGCCGCTATTTCGCGCCCTGGCCGAGCAACGCGCTGGATACTCTGCCCGAGAAGGAACGCGAAGCGCGCGTGCGCGAAGTGCTGCGCGCCTCTGTGCGGCGCCAATTGCTCGCGGATGTGCCGGTTGGGCTGTTTCTTTCTGGAGGTGTTGATTCCACCGCGTTGCTGGCGATCGCCAGCGAGGTGAACGGCGCGCCGCCGGATACTTTCTCCGTCGGCTTCGATCACGAAACCGAGCTGGACGAAACCGCCATCGCCGCGCAAATCGCCCATCGCTACGGCGCCAAGCATACCGAGGTCCGTATCGGCGCCGCCGAGGTGATCACGCGCATCGAGCAATTGGTGCGCGAACAGGATGAGCCGCTCGCCGATTGGGTCTGCCTGCCGCTGCGCGCGGTGGCGCATGCCGCCCACGAAGCCGGACTCAAAACCGTGCTGTGCGGCGAAGGCGCCGACGAGCAATTCTGCGGCTACACGCATTATCTGCGCTATCTCGATGTCGCCACGGGGCCGCATAAATGGTTCTCTGCGCTCAACGCGCTGGGCGTGGGCGCGCCCGTCGCGCAGCTGGCGAGCGCCGTGGCCGGGCGCAACCTTCACCGGGCCTTCCGCGCCGATTTCCTGCGCCGCGCCGCCTTGGGGCAGGAGGCATTCTGGGGCGGCGCCATCGTGTTCAGCGATGGCATGAAACCGGCCATATGGCGCGGACCTGCGCCGGGCGCCCCACATGATCCGCGCCTTGCCGCCTGCGGCCTCGGTCAGTTGGGGCATGCGCGCCATTCCGCCGAGGTGGTGGACGCACTGCTCGCGCCGCTCGACGAGCGCCACAGCGAGGCAGAACTGCTCCAACGCATGATCTGGTTGGAGATGGCGCAGCGCCTGCCGGAATTGCTGCTGATGCGCGTCGACAAGATGTGCATGGCCGCTTCGCTGGAAGCACGCGTACCGTTTCTCGACATCGAAATGGTGAAGCTCACGACGCAATTCGGCCAGGAGAGCAAAATCCCTGGCCGCAAGCTGAAGCATCTGCTCAAGCAGGCGCTGCGCGGCGCCGTGCCCGACGATGTGCTCGACCGGCCCAAGAAAGGCTTCGGCGCGCCGATGACGCATTGGCTGCGCGGCCCGCTCGGTGCGCACATTCGCCAGCGCATCGCCCAAAGCCAGGTTTTTGACGCCCTACCGCTTGATCGCTCCGCAGCGCTGGCGCTGATCGACGCCCATCGCGCCACTGATCGCGATTACGCCGTTTATATCTGGACGCTGTTCAATCTCGCGGCTTGGCACGATCTTCACATCGCCGAGGCCCGCGCAGCGTGACCAAGCACGCCATCGTTTTCGGCGTGCATCCCTGGGGCGGCCCGTTCCAGCTTGGCGCGCATCATCTGGCGCGCGCGCTGGCGCGCGAGGGTTTTGAGCCGCTCTACGTGGCCGCGCCGCTTTCGCCGCCCCATCTGGCTGGCGTGCTTTCGCCTGCGCTTCGCCGGCGCTGGAGCGAGGTTTTTGTTCCGCCCGAAGGTGGCGAGGTGCGGGTGTTGGCGCCGTTCACGCTCACGCCGCTTAGCGCCCGATGGGGCGCCGATGACGACGCCAACCTTGCTCGCTGGCCGCACGCGACGCTTCCCTCCTTCGTGCAAACGCTGCGAAAGCTCGGCTTTGTCCAGCCCGATCTCGCCATCCTCGATGGCCCGCTTCAGCTCGCCGCAGCGCGGCTCGCCCAACCGCGCCGCCTCGTGTTGCGCATTTTCGACCGCTTCGCTCACATGCCGGGCATGACGCCCGCGCTCAACCGCCTTGCGCACGAGGCCGCGCGCGAAGCCGCGCTCACCATCTGCTCGGCGCACGATCTTGAAGCGGACGCCCGCGCCCTGGGCGCGCGCCGCGTGCTGGTGCTGCCCAATGGCGTGGACGCAGCGCACTTTGCGGCGACGTCCGCGCCCCCCGCAGACTACGCCGCCATCCCCCGCCCGCGCGCGCTCTATGTGGGACAAACCAAGGGCCTGTTCGACCCGTCTCTGCTCGCGCGCGTCGCGGCCGAACGGCCGGATGTGAGCTTTGTCATCATTGGGCCGTCCGCGCCGCTCAACGCGCTCGGCGCGGCCTCGAATGTGCATCTCCTGGGCGAGCGGTCCTGGCGTGACCTCCCCGCCTACCTCGAACACGCCGATGTCGGCCTCATTCCATTCGATAGTTCGGGCCAAGCCGCTTACGCCGCGGGCGTGCAGCCGCTGAAACTCTACGAATATCTCGCCGCCGGCCTGCCCGTGGTCAGCACGCCCTGGCCGGAGTTGGCGCGTATTGGCGCGCCAGGCGTGACGCTGGCGCCGGCGGCGCAGTTCGCCGCCGCGATCGATGCTGCCGTAGCGCAACCGCCCGCGCGCGAGACCTTTCGCGACTTCGCCGCTTCCGCCGATTGGCGTGCGCGCGTACGCATGTTGCTGGAAGCGTTGGATTGAGGCCCGCCAATCCGACCCAACGCCGGCGCGCTTAAGCTGGCGGGCATGAGCGATAGCACCACAAACCTCCAGCTTCCCTTTATGGTCCAGGCGCAAGCGCAAAAGCACGTCACAATCAACGAAGGATTGCTCAAGCTCGATGCGCTGGTGCAGCTCGCCGTCGTGAGCGCCAGCGTCAGCGCTGAGCCCGCCTCTCCCAGTGATGGGCAGGTCTATATTGTGCCGAGCGGCAAAACCGGGGCGCATTGGAGTGTTATGGCCAATGGCGCGCTAGCCCATTATCGCGACGGCGTGTGGGATGAGATCAGCCCGCGCGCAGGCTTCATCGCCTATGTCAAAGATGCGGGCGTGCTCAAGGTCTGGAACGGGTCGGCCTGGGTGAACACCGGTCTTGCGCCGCGCGCTGCATTCTCCGCCCACAAGAATGGCGCCAACCAAACCGGTCTCGCCAACGCCACCTTCACCAAACTCACCTTCGGCACAGAGGATTTCGATATCGGCGCGCATTATGACGCGGCCAGCCCGCTGGACGCCGCCGCCGGGCCGGGTGCGCCTGTCTGCCACGCTTTACTGCTCGGCCGGGCTCAGCGCGGGCGGCGTGTTCGAGGTGCATATCCGCAAGAATGGCGCGGCCTATCGCGGTCGCACCGGCATCGCGCCCGCCGCCAGCGGCAGCATCGACATAACCTGCCTCGCAGATGCGAACGGCACAGATTATTTCGAGGCCTACGCCTATGTGACCACCGCCTCGACAGCGACTGCCTTCGGCGTCGCCACCTACACCCATTTTCAGGGCGAGCAAATCTAGTCGCGCATTGCGCCCTGCATGGAGTTGCGAGAGATTGGCGCCGAGATAAAAGCGGGGCGTCTCTTGAGCAGCCAAAATACAGTGCTCGCCATCATTGGCGGCAGCGGCCTCTACGATATGCCGGGGCTCAAGAACACACGTGAGGAGCGGGTCGCCACGCCCTGGGGCGAAGCTTCCGATGCGCTGCGCTTCGGCACGCTCGCCGGGGTGGATGTTATCTTCCTGGCCCGGCATGGGCGCGGCCACAAACTTTCCCCCTCCGACATCAATTATCGCGCCAATATCGACGCACTGAAGCGCGCCGGCGCCACGGATGTTATTTCAGTTTCCGCCTGCGGCTCGCTCAAAGAACACTTGCCGCCTGGCGCCTTCGTGCTGGTGGATCAGTTCATCGACCGCACCTTCGCGCGGGAGAAAAGCTTCTTCGGCAAGGGCCTCGTCGCGCATGTCTCGATGGCGCATCCGGTGTGCCCCAAGCTGGTCGACGCGCTGGAGCAAGCCGCCAAGGCC
>JAEUMU010000083.1 GCA_016791325.1 Hyphomonadaceae bacterium | reverse complement strand
GCGAAGTGCCGGAAGCCATTCGCAAGGCCACCGAAGAAGCCAAGAAAACCATGATCCGCGTGCCGCTGCGCGAAGGGCGCACACTGCACCATGACGGCGACGGCCGTTGGGGCGCTGGCAAGGTGATGCTGCGTTCGGCGCCTGCCGGTCGTGGTTTGATCGCCGGCGGACCGATGCGTGCGGTGCTCGAAGTTTTGGGCGTGCAGGACGTTGTCGCCAAGTCGAAGGGCTCGTCGAACCCCTACAACATGGTGCGCGCCACGTTTGACGCGCTGAAGAAGCAAAGCTCGCCGCGCCAGGTCGCCAACCGTCGCGGGCTGAAAGTGTCCGATCTCGTCGCCCGCCGTAAGGATGGCGCGAGCCTCGGCGAAGTGCCGGCGGAGGGCTAAGCCATGGCTGCGAAGAAAACTGTCAAAGTGCGCCGGGTGGGCAGCCCGATCCGCCGCGAAAGCTGGCAGCGCGCGACGCTGTTGGGCCTGGGCCTGAAGCGCGCCAATCAAGTGGTGGAGCTTGAAGACACCCCCGCCGTGCAGGGCATGATCAAGCGCGTCCATCACCTCGTCGAAGTTGTGAAATAAGACGGTCCAGCCGTCGGAGCGTGACTGATATGAAACTGAACGAACTGGCCGATAATCCAGGCAGCGCCAAGAAGCTGATGCGCGTGGGTCGCGGCGTCGGCTCGGGCAAGGGCAAGACCGGCGGACGTGGCGTGAAGGGCCAGAAGTCGCGCTCAGGCGTGGCCATCAATGGCTTTGAAGGCGGCCAGATGCCCCTGCACATGCGCATGCCCAAGCGGGGCTTCACCCCGCCGTCGCAAGCACGCACCACCTGGATCAATCTGGGCGTGCTGCAAAACGCCATCGATAACAAGAAGCTGGACGCCTCCAAGGCGATCACCGAGGACACGCTGGTTGAGGCCGGCCTGATCCGGCGCAAGAAGGATGGCGTTCGCCTCCTTGCGCGCGGCGAACTGAAGACCAAAGTGAACATCACCGTGACCGGCGCCTCCGCCACGGCCATTGCGGCTGTGGAAAAGGCTGGCGGGTCGGTGACGCTGCTGAAGCCGCCTGCGGCTGAAGCTGCGGCGTAACGACGGCGCGGCCAAGCGCTGGCGGGCGGGGGAGTTCTCCGGCTCGCGTGTCTTAGAGTTCGGAGCACCACGCCCACATGGCCTCAGCCGCAGAGCAACTCGCCGCAAACATCAACTTCTCGGCCTTTTCCAAGGCCAAGGAGCTGCAGAAGCGGATCTGGTTCACGCTGTTTGCGCTCGTGATCTACCGCGTCGGTACGTTCATCCCGATTCCGGGCATTGATCCGCAAGCCTTCGCCCAGGCCTTCCAGCAACAGGCCGGCGGCATCCTCGGCATGATGAATACGCTCGGCGGCGGCGCCATCGAGCGTATGGCCGTGTTTGCGTTGAACGTGATGCCCTACATCTCGGCTTCGATCATCATGCAGCTGATGTCGAGCTCAGTGCCTTCGCTTGAGCGGCTGAAAAAGGAAGGCGAGGTTGGCCGCAAGCAGATCAACCAATACACGCGCTATCTCACGCTCGTTCTGGCGATCTTCCAATCCTATGGCATCGCCATCGGTCTGCAGGCCAGCGCGGGCGTGGTGCAGAATCCTGGCTTGTTCTTCGTCGCCTCTACCGTGATCACGCTCACCGGCGGCACCATGTTCCTGATGTGGCTGGGCGAGCAGGTGACGGCGCGCGGCGTCGGCAACGGCATCTCGCTCATCATCTTTGCAGGCATTATCGCGGAGATGCCGCGCGTGATCATGTCCACGCTGGCGCTAGTGCGCGCGGGCGATATCAACGCCTTCGCCATCTTCGCGCTGACGGCGCTGATTGTGGCCGTGATCGTGTTCATCGTCTTTATCGAGCGGTCGCAGCGGCGCCTGGTGGTGCAATATCCCAAGCGCCAGGTCGGCAACCGGATGTTCATGGGCGAGTCGAGCTTTCTGCCGCTCAAGATCAACACCGCTGGCGTTATTCCCCCCATCTTCGCTTCGTCGCTGCTGATGCTGCCGCAAACGATCGTGGGCTTCATGGGGCTGGGCGCCAACGCGCCTGAATGGGTCAACGTGCTGCAAGGCTTCATCGGCTACGGCCAGCCGGGGCACATGATCCTCTACGCGTTGTTGATTATCTTCTTCTGCTTCTTCTACACGTCGATCGTGTTTAATCCGGACGAAACCGCCGACAATCTGCGCAAGTATGGCGGCTTCCTTCCCGGCATTCGTCCTGGCAAGAAAACCGCCGAGTATCTCGATTTCGTGCTGACGCGCCTCACTGTTATTGGCGCGGCCTACATCACGCTCGTGTGTCTGCTGCCGGAAATCTTGATCTCAGCTTACAGCGTGCCGTTCTATCTGGGCGGCACCTCCATCCTGATCGTCGTCTCGGTCACGCTCGATACGGTGGCGCAGATCCAGTCGCATCTGGTGGCGCACCAGTATGAGGGCTTGATCAAGCGCTCTAAGCTGCGCGGCGGCGGCGTGGTGAAGAAATGAACTTGATCCTGTTTGGGCCGCCGGCTGCGGGCAAAGGCACGCAGGCCAAACGGCTGACCGCCGAACGCGGTTTCGTGCAACTCTCGACCGGCGATATGTTGCGCGCCGCGCGCAAGAGCGGCAGCGAACTTGGCCAGCGCGTGGCAGCCATCATGGATTCCGGTTCGTTGGTGTCGGATGAAATCGTGATCGCGTTGATCGAGGAAGCGCTCGCCAACAATAAGAACGCGCCCGGCTTCATCTTTGACGGCTTTCCCCGCACCGTGGCTCAGGCCGAAGCGCTGGATGCGATGTTGGCCCGCCACGGCGCGCAGATCGACAGGGTCGTGCGCCTAGAGGTCGATCCGCAGAAGCTCATGGATCGTGTGGCCAAGCGCTTCGCTGAAGAGGGCAGGGCCGACGATAACCCCGAGGCCTACAAAGTGCGCCTCGACGCTTACCTCGCCCAAACGGCGCCGCTCGTTCCGTATTACGAGCGGCAAGGCAAAGTGCGCGGCGTTGACGGCATGGCCGACATCGAAAGCGTCGCCCGAGCCATCGCCGCCGCGCTGGCTTAAGCCTCAGCTGGCTTGCGCCAATTGGACGGGCGCGCGCAGGCGCGCGATCCAATGCGTGAAGCGGTCGACCCAGCTGTGCAGCAGCTTGCGCGCAGCTTCATCGGCGAACTCCCCGTTCTGGTCGAGCGTGTCGGGTCTCCATTGGAAGTAGATTTCCGGCTGCACCAAGAGCGCCACGTCCAATACGGTGGCTATTGAGCGCAAGTCCCCTTGCGCCACCGCCGTGCCGATAGCGCCTGGCGTTGTGCCGATTATCGCGGCCGGCTTGCCGGCGAAGGAATTCTGCCCGTACGGCCGTGCGCCCCATTCCAGCGCGTTCTTCAGCGCCGCCGGGATCGTGCGCAGGTATTCTGGCGTCGCGAACAGCACCGCGTCAGCCTCCGCCACCTGGGCCTTGAACGCGGCCACCGACGCCGGCAGCGCAGCTTCGAGCTCATAATCGTAGAGCGGTAGGGCGCCGATCTCTATGAAGCGGAAATTCAGCTTTCCACGCGCCAGCCGGCCTACGGCTTCGGCGAACTTTCGATTGATCGAGCCCTTGGACAAGCTGCCCACAATCACCGCGACGGTAGGGAGGGAGGTTTGAACGGTCATTTTCTGGCCCCTAGTTAAAACTGGTAACCAGGGCTATATGTGAGCCCATGAAAGCCGCTCAAGAACGCACATCCAGCTCACCAGGGCACACCGATGTCTCCGACATCGAGTCCCACGATTGCCGGGCCATCAGCGGCATCCTTTCGCGCATCGGCGATAAGTGGAGCGTGTTGATCATCAGCCGGCTGGGCGATGGCCCCCACAGGTTCAATGAAATCAAGCGTATGATCGGCGGTATCTCGCAGCGCATGCTGACCCTGACGCTACGGAACCTGGAACGCGACGGGCTCGTCAGCCGCACGGTCACGCCCACCGTGCCCCCGCGCGTCGATTACGCCTTAACCGAGCTCGGGCGCGATCTTTTGGTTCCCATCAGCGCCCTCGGCGAGTGGGCGATCCGCCACCAGTCTTGCATTTTGGCCGCCCGCGCACGATTTGACGCTGGTGAGGAGGCGCAAACGCCGCAACAGGAGCGCGTTTCGGCTGGTTGACGCGGCATTTCGCCCCGCTATAACCGCCTCCTTCGCGAACACCCAACGCGCGATGCCTGACCGGCCGAAGCGGCCGGGCGGCGTCGCGTCTATTGCGTTTTGGAGCACCGCCTCATGGCACGTATCGCCGGCGTAAACATTCCGACCCAGAAGCGCGTCGTCATCGCGCTGCAATACATCCATGGGATCGGCCAACACTACGCCAAGGAAATCTGCGACAAGGTCGGCCTGACCGCCGATCGCCGCGTGAGTGAACTCACGGACGCGGAAATTCTTCAAATCCGCGAAACCATCGACCGCGATTACACGGTCGAAGGCGATCTGCGTCGCGAAACCGCGACCAACATCAAGCGGCTGATGGATCTGGGCTGCTATCGTGGCCTGCGTCACCGTCGCGGCCTGCCGGTGCGCGGCCAACGCACGCACACCAACGCGCGCACGCGCAAGGGCCCGGCGAAGCCCATCGCCGGCAAGAAACAAGCGACCAAGAAGTAAGGACACGCCGCAATGGCCAAGGAATCCACGCGCGTTAAGAAGCGCGAGCGCAAGAATATCGTCACCGGCGTCGCGCACGTTGCGGCGTCGTTCAATAACACGATGATCACGATCACCGACGCGCAAGGCAACGCGATCTCTTGGTCGAGCGCAGGTGCGATGGGCTTCAAGGGCTCGCGCAAATCCACGCCTTACGCCGCGCAGGTCGCTGCGGAAGATGCAGGCCGCAAAGCCATGGAACACGGCATGCGCACCGTAGAGGTGAACGTGTCCGGACCGGGTTCGGGCCGCGAGAGCGCGCTGCGCGCGCTGCAAGCCGTAGGCTTCACCGTGACGTCGATCCGCGATGTCACGCCGATCCCGCACAATGGCTGCCGCCCGCCGAAGCGTCGCCGCGTCTAACTTTTTGCACGCTCCGGCGCGCGGTTCGCTGCGCGGAGCGAGATTGGAACGCACATGATGTCGATCGAAAAGAATTGGCTAGAGCTTATTCGTCCGAAGAAGCCGGTCGTTGAGCATGGCTTCGACCCCGCGCGCCGCGGCACGCTCATCGCGGAGCCGCTCGAGCGTGGCTTTGGCCTGACGCTTGGCAACGCGCTGCGGCGCGTGCTGCTGTCTTCGTTGCAGGGCGCGGCCATCACCTCGGTCCAGATCGACGGCGTGGTGCACGAGTTCAGCTCGATCCAAGGCGTCCGCGAAGACGTCACCGATATCGTGCTGAACCTGAAGCAGGTCGCCATCCGCATGCAGGGCGAAGGGCCCAAGCGCGTGATGCTGAAGGCTGATGGTCCGGGCGAGGTGAAAGCGTCGGCGATCCAGACCGTCTCCGACATGGAGATCCTCAATCCGAACCACGTCATCTGCACGCTGGACGAAGGCGCCTCCCTGCGCATGGAGCTGACCATCAACACCGGCAAAGGCTACGTGCCGGCCGAGCAGAACCGCCCCGATGACGCCCCGATCGGCCTGATCGCCATCGACGCCATTTATTCGCCAGTGCGCCGCGTCGCTTATCGCGTGGACAACACCCGCGAAGGCCAAGTGCTCAATTACGACAAGCTGGTGCTCGAGGTCGAAACCAACGGCGCGATCCGCCCCGAAGATGCGATCGCCTACGCCGCGCGCATCCTGCAGGATCAGCTGCAGGTGTTCATCACCTTTGAAGAGCCCAAGGCCAAGAAGGAAGGCGCCGATAAGCCAGATTTGCCGTTCAATCCGGCGCTTCTGAAGAAGGTCGACGAGCTTGAGCTTTCGGTGCGCTCGGCCAATTGCTTGAAGAACGACAACATCGTTTACATCGGCGATCTGATCCAGAAATCGGAAGCGGAAATGCTCCGCACCCCGAACTTCGGCCGCAAGTCGCTGAACGAGATCAAGGAAGTGCTGGCCTCGATGGGGCTGCACCTCGGCATGGCGGTCGAGAACTGGCCGCCGGACAACATTGAAGATCTCGCCAAGAAGTACGAAGACCAGATTTAGGGGGTAGGGGATAGGGAGTAGCGAATTGGGGACGCGAGTCCCCGTGTTTTCTCTACTCAGCATTCGCTATTCGCCATTCGCTAGGAAAACGAAAATGCGTCACGGCGTCGGACATAAGAAACTCAACCGCACGGCCAGCCACCGTCAGGCGATGTTCGCCAACATGGCCGCTTCGCTGATCAAGCACGAGCAGATCGTGACCACGCTGCCGAAAGCCAAGGCGCTGCGCCCGGTGGTGGAGCGGCTGGTGACGCTGGCGAAGAAGGGCGATCTGGCCTCGCGCCGTCTGGTCGTGGCGCGCATGCGCGACGAGACGCAGGCGAAGAAATTGTTTGAAACCATCGCCCCGCGCTACAACACGCGCGCCGGCGGCTATACGCGCGTGCTGAAGGCGGGCTTCCGCCATGGCGATAACGCCCCGCTCGCGGTGATCGAGTTCGTTGATCGCGACGAGAGCGCCAAGGGCCAAGATAGCGGCCCGCGCCCGGAAGCGATCTACACAGACGAAGGCTAAGCGCCGAATCGAACGACGCAAAAAAAGAGGCCCCCGAAAGGGGGCCTCTTCGCATTTGGCGGTCTGCTTGCCTATTGCGCAGCCGGCTGATCGGGCTCGACAGGCACTTCCACCATGCGGCACTCGCGACGAGGCAAGCGCCGGCCGGAGACCTCGACCTCGACACAGCGGCGCTCCCGGCGCGTCTGGGGTTGCGCGGCCGGCTGTTGCTGTTGCTGCGCGCCGCCTAGCTGCTCGCTGGGGGCGTCCGTGCTTGGTGCGGCGTCGGCCGGGCCGCTCGCGGTTTGCTCTTGTGTGGAAGGCGGGAGCGGGCCCGGATGGGCGGGCGCGCCGGCCACCGCCTGCAGCAACGAGACAAACAAAAATTCGAGCATGAACGTCCCCTCAAGAGATGGTTCGATACTGCCAGAATGCAGTTGTCGCCGTTAAGGCCGATTCAGCGAATAAACCTCCGGATGCGGCGAATTGTGCTGCAATAAGCACGTCCGGCGCTGCGGCTTACCGTTTGGGGCGGCGGAGAGGCGGCCATAGTGGGGAGAAGTCGGATGATGCGCATTTGGCTAGCCGCGGCGTTGCTTACCGCTTGCGTCAGCGCGCCGGTGGGTGCGCATGCGCCGCCGCGCGATCTGCGCGCATTGATCGCTGAAGCGCGGAGCGAAGCGCGCACAGGTGATTCCGTCTGGGCCGGGTTTAGTGCATCGCCTGCTGGCGTTCTGCTGGTTGAGGCGGAGCGCGAGACGCTGTTTTGCCACGACGGGCCCGCCAGCGAGTTCTGGGCCGCCGGGCGCGATGGCGTAACGGGCTGCGCGATGCGCCAGCGCGCCCGCGTGTTTCCGCCCAACCTGCTGGCCAGCTTCCCCGCACTCGATGGCCAGCCCACCATCGTCATCGGCACGCCAGAGGCGACCGGTCAGAGCCATGACTCTTGGCTCATCACGCTGCTGCATGAGCGCTTCCATCAGATGCAGGATGCCTCGCCCGGCCATGCCGCGGCGGTTGCGGCGCTCGATCTCGCCGGCGGCGACCAGACCGGCATGTGGATGCTCAATTATCCGTTCCCTTACCAGCAAGGCGAAACAGCTGCTGCGTTCGCGGTGCTGGCGCGCGCTGGCGTAGCTGTGCTGGACGCCCAAGGCGCTGAGCGCGGTGCGGCGTTGCGCGCCTACATCGAAGCGCGCGAGGCCGCGCGCGCAAGTGTCTCCGCCGCGGATTGGCGCTATTTCGAGTTTCAAGCCTGGAAGGAGGGCGTCGCCCGATGGACGCAAATCGCGATAGGGCGGCGTGCGCGCAGTCCCGCCATTCGCGCGCTTGCGGAAACACAGCATGGCGAAATCCGCACGCGTCTCGCGGCGCTTGATCTCGCTGCGGCCGGCCGCGTCGCGTTCTACGCCATCGGCGCCGCTGAAGCGGAGATGCTGGAGCGCGCCGGGCCAGATTGGCGCGGCGCCTATTTCGACCACCTCGCCCTCGGCCCGCTGCTGCAGCGCGCGGCCCGGCAGGGTTGACATTAATTGCGGAATAATAGAAATATTATCGCCACAGAAAAGGATATGGCGATGACCGAGTTTTACCGCCCGAAGGGCTGCGCAAGTGCGGTTTATTATACCGATCCCAAGCGGGCGTTCCGCTGGCTGGAGGAAGCGTTCGGATTTGAACCGCTGATGGTGCTTTTGGATGAGCAGGAAAATCTCGCGCATTCCGAAATGCGGTTCGGCGACAGCGTCATTATGGTGGGCGGCGAATGGAGCGCCGATCACAAAAGTCCGCGTTCTACGGGCGGCAAGAACACCCAGAACGTCCACGTTCAGCTGGCGCGCGGCGAAGATATCGACGCCCACTGCGCGCGCGCGGAAAGCGCGGGGGCCGAAATCATGGCCGCGCCCTCAAATCAATTCTACGGCGACCGCACCTATCGCGCGCGCGATCCCGAAGGCCACGTCTGGGTGTTTGGCGTCACCGTGCAGGAAACCATGCCGGAGGATTGGAAAAACGCCACCGGCCTCACCACGCAACAACGCCTGTGAGCGCTCGCGTCGATCGCACGCTCGCCGCGCTGGCCGATCCGGCGCGGCGGCGCGTGGTTGAGCTTCTTGGCGCGCGCCCACGCCGCGCCGGCGAGCTGGCGGAGCTGTTAAAACTGCCCGCGCCGGCGATGAGCCGCCATCTGCGCGCGCTGAAGCAGAGCGGGCTGGTTGAGGAAACGCATCCCGAATTCGATGCACGCGTGCGAATCTACACGTTGAAGGCGGGCGCCATGAATGATCTGAAAAAATGGCTGGCCGATACCGAAGCGCTGTGGGCCCAGCAGCTCGCCGCGTTCAAAGCGCACGTCGAGAAGAAATAGATGGCGTCGGCCGTCATGGTGTCGCTGCGCGTGGCGGCCACGGCGCAGCGCGCGTTTGAGGTGTTCACGCAGGACATCGGTCTCTGGTGGCGTCCCAGCGGGCTGTTCCAATTCACGCCGCGCGGCGATGGCGCGCTGCGGTTCGAGCCGGGGCCGCAAGGGCGGCTGATCACCGAACTCGCAAACGGCAACGTGTTCGAGATTGGCCGCATCACCACCTGGGCGCCGGGTGAGAAGCTCGCTTTCACCTGGCGCCAAGCCAGTTTCGCGCCGGATCAGGTGACGCATGTTGAAGTGACGTTTGAGCCGTCGGGCGCGGAAACCCGCATAACGGTCACGCATCGGGGCTGGGACAGCCTCCCGCAAGAGCACGCCGCCCGCCACGGCTTTCCGCTCGCGCCATTCCAGATGCGCCTTGGCGAACACTGGCGCACGCTGCTGGCTGAGGTGAGCGCGCGTGTGTGAGTGAGCCCATGGCGCGCGCGACCCGTGACGGCGGAAGAGACGGCGCGGTGCACATCCCCATTGCGGCGCCGCGAAGAGCGCCGGCCGGCTTGCCTCCCAAGAAGCGCGTCTTCCGCCGCCGCCGCGATCGGCCCAAGCCCCCGATCCGCCATGTTTCCGACACGAGGCGGCGCATGATCCGATGCGGGAGTCAGTCCGATGAAGATCACTCGCGCCACGCTGTTGAAGGCGTCGCCGTTCGTTGCGCTCGTTGCGGGGTTCGCCGGAGGCGCGTTGGCTATTTCGCCTTTGAGCGGGACCGATCCGGCGCCGCCGCCCGCAACGCAGCAGGATGGCGCGCCCTACCTGCAATTGGTGCAGGCCCAACCGCTGACGCGCGCCGTACCGTCGAGTCAAGGCCAGGTGCAGCTCTCGTTTGCGCCGGTTGCCGCGCGCGCGGGGCCTGCGGTGGTGAACGTGTACGCCCAGCGCGTTGTGCGGGCAATGGCGCTTGATCCGTTCTTCGGCCGCTTCAGTCAGCCGCGCGTTGAGCAGTCGCTGGGCTCCGGCGTCATCATGCGCGCCGATGGAATTATCGTCACCAACAACCACGTTATCGACGGCGCCCAGTCGCTGCGCGTGGTGATGGCCGATCGGCGCGAGTTTGACGCCGAGCTGCTGCTGGCCGATCCGCGCGTGGATCTGGCGGTGCTGCGCATAGATACGGGCGGGGAGTCGCTGCCCACATTGCCCTTCGCCAACACCGCCGAACTGCAGGTGGGCGATATGGTGCTCGCAATCGGCAATCCGTTCGGCCTGCAACAGACGGTGACGAGCGGGATTATCTCCGCGCTTGCGCGCACCGAAGTGGGCGTGTCCGACTACGCCTTCTTTATCCAGACCGACGCCGCCATCAATCGCGGCAATTCAGGCGGCGCGCTGGTGGATATGAACGGCGCGCTTGTGGGCGTGAACACGGCGATCTTTTCCGAAACCGGCGGCTCCAACGGCATCGGCTTCGCCATTCCTTCGGAGATGGTGCGCCGGGTGGTGGAATCCGCGGTTGCTGGCGGGCGCACGGTGGTGCGGCCTTGGCTTGGCGCGCGGGTTCAGCCCGTGACTCAGGAAGTGGCGCGCTCGCTCGGTCTGGCGCGTCCGGAGGGCGCGCTAGTATCGTCGCTTTATCCGCGTGCGGCAGGCGAGCGCGCAGGGTTGCGCGATGGCGACATCATCCTCTCCGTTGCCGGCGTGCCCGTGCACGATGAGGGCGGCGTACGGTATCAGTTCGCCACCCAGCGACCGGGAGCGCGCGTGCCGCTGGTGGTGCGCCGCGACGGGCGCGAGATCACTCTGACGGCCACTGCCGAAGCCCCGCCCGGCGGCGCCCCGGAAGCGCGCGAGCTTACTGGGCGCCATCCGCTCTCGGGATCGCGCGTGGTGACCCTGACGCCGGCGACCGCAGAAGGCGCGGGCCTCGATCCGTTCAAGACCGGCGTATTCATTCAGGCGCTCGATTCGCGTGGCTTCGCCGCCCGCGTCGGCTTTCGGCCAGGCGACATTATCGACGAAGTGAACGGCGCCCCGATCCGTGACGCGGCTGCGCTCGATCGGGCCATGGCTGCGTCGCAGAATTGGGTGATCAGCGTCGAGCGGGGCGGCCAGCGGCGCGAAATTCGCTTCTAGGCGCCGCCGGGTTCTGCGGCCGGCGTGGCGCTTCGCCCATCGTGTTCCGGGGCGCGATCGCCTACTTATGGCGCATGAGCGATTTGTTTGAAGCGTCCGGCATGGCCGGGGGCGCGCCTACGCCCCTGGCGGAGCGGTTGCGCCCGGCCAAGCTTGAGGAGGTGGTCGGGCAGGATCATCTGCTGAAGCCTGACGCGCCGATCGGGCGCATGGTAGCCAACAGACGCCTCGCTTCAATGATCCTGTGGGGGCCGCCCGGCGTCGGCAAGACCACCATCGCCCGCTTGCTCGCCGAAGCGACAGGCCATGAATTCCAGCAGATCAGCGCGGTGTTTTCCGGTGTCGCCGATCTGAAGAAGGCGTTCGAAATCGCGCGCGGGCGGCGCGCCAGCGGCAAGGCGACGCTGCTGTTCGTAGATGAAATCCATCGGTTCAATCGCGCTCAGCAGGATGGCTTCCTGCCTTATGTGGAGCAAGGCGTGGTGACGCTTGTCGGCGCGACCACGGAGAATCCGAGTTTCGAAATCAACGCCGCGCTTCTCTCGCGCGCGCAGGTGTTTGTCCTGAAGCGATTGGACGATGCGGCGCAGGAGCAATTGCTGCAACGCGCTGAAGCGCTGCTGGGCAAGGCGCTGCCGTTGACCGCTGAAGCGCGCGTCGCGCTCACCAATTTGGCCGATGGGGATGGGCGCTATCTCTTGACGCTGGCGGAGGAATTGTTCGCGCTCAATGCGCGGGCGCCCCTGGATGCGCAGGCTTTGGGCGAATTGTTGCAGAAGCGTGCGCCCGCTTACGATAAGGATCGTGAAGAGCACTACAATCTCATATCCGCGCTGCATAAATCCATTCGTGGTTCCGATCCGGACGCCGCGCTTTATTGGCTCGCGCGCATGGTGACGGGCGGTGAGGATTTGCTATTCATCGCGCGCCGGCTGGTCCGCGCGGCGGCGGAGGATGTGGGCTTGGCCGATCCCACCGCTTTGCTGATCGCCAACGCGGCGAAGGACGCCGTGCATTTTCTAGGCGCGCCGGAGGCCGAGCTGCACTTGGCGCAGGCCGTGATTCATCTGGCAACCGCGCCAAAATCGAACGCCGCCTACAAGGCCTGGAACAAGGCGCGCGCCGCCGCTGCGGAAACCGGTGCGCTGGGTCCGCCCATGCACATTCGCAACGCGCCCACCAAATTGATGAAAGAGTTGGGCTACGGCGCAGGCTATGCCTATGACCACGACGCCGAAGGCGGCTTTTCCGGCCAGAATTATTTCCCCGATGAGATGGCCCGGCGCACCTTCTACGCGCCGGAGGGCCGCGGTCGCGAAGGCGCCATCAAGGAGCGGCTCGAACATTGGCGCGCATTGCGCGAGGGCAGGCAATCGTGAGCGCAGATGCAATCGCCGCCGCCATGGCGCGCCTGCAAGCCGGTGACGCCGCGGGCGCAGAACGCGCGCTTGCTCCCGCGCTGCTGGTGGCTGGGCCGCAGTCGGCGCAGCCGCTGATGGTGCTGGCGCGCATCCGCCAGGCGCAGGGCCGCGTGGCGGAAGCCGAACAGGCGTTGCGCAAAGCCATCGCCGCCGCACCCAAGGAGCCAAATGTCCGCCAGCAGCTCGGCAATCTGTTGCTGGTGGCCGGAAATCCCGAGGCGGCGCTGCGCGAATATCAGGAAGCCGTGCGCCTTGCGCCAGGGTTCGATGTGGCGCGGCGCAATGTGGCGCGCGCGCTGGTCGCGGCGCGGCGCTTCAACGAAGGCGAGGTCGCCGCGCGCGAGGAGCTCGCTAAAGAACGGCGCGCCGACATGCTGGCGGTGCTGGCGACCGCGCTGGATGGGCAGCGCCGCTTTGAGGAGGCGCTGAAGGCGTTCGATGAGTCCCTGGCGCTGGCGCCGCTCGCCACCACACAGCACAACCGCGCCATGACGCTTGCGCGGATGGATCGCAACGCCGAGGCCGCGGCGATTTACGCCGAGCTTGTGCAGGCGGGCATGGCCTCGCCCGATTTGTTTTTGAATTGGTCCTGGGCGCATATGTCCGCAGGCGACCTCGACACGGGCGAGCGTCTGCTGATCGAAGGGTTGCGGCGCTTCCCGTTCGATCGGCGCCTGCACTCGCAGCTCGCGGAATTTCGCTGGTCCAAACGTCTCGAAGGCGAGACTTTCACCCGGGATCTGGAGGCAGCGCTGGCGGCGATGCCGGAGAATACGGAGCTGCGCACGCTGTGTGCGGAATTTCTCACCCGCGCCGAGCGCCGCGCCGATGCTGAGCGGCTGTTGCGTGAAGGCGCAACGCGCGCCCCGCAGAACACCGGCATGCACGCGCAGCTCGCCGGGCTGCTCGATCTGGATGGCCGCCTGGATGAGGCTGAGGCCGTGCTTCGCGCGGCGCTTGCCAACAATCCCGGCGGCGGCGATCTGCTCTATTCGTTGACGCACGTCCTGATGCGCGCCAACCGTCCGCACGAGGCGCGCGCGGCGCTGACGCAAGCGCGCGCGATGCAGCAGGATCAGCTGACGCTCGCTTACGAAGCCACAATTGCGCGGATGATGGGCGATCCCGAGTATGAGCGGCTCTATGACTACAACCGGTTCGTGGCCGCCATCGATTTCAGCGCGCCGGAGGGCTACGCCTCGATGGACGCGTTCAACGCCGCTCTCGGCGCGAGCCTCGAAGCGCTCCATTTAAGCAAGCGCCATCCCATCGATCGCAGCCTGCGCGGCGGCACTCAAACCGATCGCAGTCTGCTGGAAAGCCGCGATCCGGTGATTGTTACGTTCTTCAAGATGATCCGCGAGGGGGTGCGCGCGCGGCTGCGGGCGCTGCCGCGCGATCCCAGCCACCCGTTTCTTTCACGCAATACCGGCGACATCACCTTCGCGGACGCCTGGTCAGTCTGGCTGCGTCCAGGCGGGCATCACATCAACCACGTCCACCCGGAGGGTTGGTTGTCTTCGGCCTATTACGTGCGCGTGCCGCCGCTCGGCGGGCAAGCCAATCCGCATGCGGGCTGGATCAAGTTCGGCGAACCGCAGATCGCCATTCCAGGCTGTGGGCCCGCGCATTGGGTCGAGCCCAAGCCGGGCCGGCTGGCGATTTTCCCATCCTATATGTGGCACGG
>JAEUMU010000081.1 GCA_016791325.1 Hyphomonadaceae bacterium | reverse complement strand
CGTGTCGCGGATATTATCGGGGTGGAATTCCTTGAAGCTCTCCGCGCAATCGCCGCCCTGCAGCAAGAAAGCCTTGCCCTGCGCCACTTCCGCAAGGCGCGCCTTCAGATTGCGCGCTTCCCCTGCGAACACCAGCGGGGGATAAGAGCGCAGCGTAGATTCCACGCGCGCCAGCGCCGCCGGATCGGGGTAATCGTCCGGAATGTGTTTGGCTGGCTTCTCGCGCCAGCTCGTAGGCGTCCATTTTTCACGCATCACGGCAATCTAGCCCGGCAAAGGAGGCGCAAGCGAGGCCTCTCCCCCGAACATGGGCGCAATTAGCGGCGTGGCAAAGAACCAAACCGCCGCAGCGGCCAGCGCCGCCGCAGCCGCGGCGGCGAAATAGAGCCCCGCATAGCGCCATCCGCCCGTCACGCCGGCGATCACCCCTTTGGCGATCGTGTTCACCAAAGCCGCCACCATCACCGCATGCGCGGCGATCGCCGCCTCAAGGCCCCCGCGCACCAGGCTTCCCGCCGCCAACGTCACCGCATCGACATCGCCGATGCCGGCCGTGGCTGCAAACGGCAATAGCCCCGCCTGCCCCCACTGATCGGCGACCAGCCGGCCGATGATGATGACGGCGCCCAGGAAAGCGGCAAAGCGCATCACCTCCACAACGTCGAGCGGGTTGCGCAAGCCTTCCGCGCCATCGCCTGCTGTCTCATCGCGGTCCAGCCAGCGCATGGCGAACGCAGCCCCCAAGAACACCAGCACCGCCGCCGCTAGAGCCGGCCCTGCCTCCGGGACCACGGCCACCCCCGTCAACGCCAACAGCACCATCACGCGCCCCAGGCTGATGGCCGCGGCGACGGCGGCGGCGGCGGCGGCCACCGTGGCGTGCGTCTCCCCGCGGCGCACGCGTCGTCCCAGATCGGCTGTCACCACTGTTGACGACACCAACGATCCCGCCGCAGCGCCGGCCAACACGCCCACATCGCTGCCCAACACCCGCACCGCGACGTAGCCCGCAAACGATGCACCCGCGACGAGGATGGTAAGAAACCACAATTCCCGCGGATTGATCGCACCCCAGGGATCGACCGCCCGGTCAGGCAGCAATGGCAGCGCAATCGCCGTCGCCGCTAGAATAAGCAGCGCCGAGCGCAGCTCCTTCCACGTCACTTTGTCGAGCCAGCTGTGCAGCGCGTCCTTGAACGCTAGCAGCGCCGCTAACGTCACGCCTGCGGCCGCCGCAATGCGCTCATCGCCCCACATGGCGTACGCGCCCAGCGCAAACACTACGAGGCCCGCGATCGTGCCCGTCACCGAAATATCGTTGTCAGCCTCGCTCTCGCGCACCTTGAATATGATGAAGGCGGCCGCGAACGCCGCCGTGAGCGCCGCAAAGCCGATCGCGCCGATATGCGGCAGCATCAGCCCCGACAGTCCGCCGAGCAGCCCAATCACCGCATGCGTGCGCAAACCCGCCGCGCGGGTTCCGTCTGGCGCGTCGCGATGGCGCCAGCCGCGCTCCACGCCGATCAGGAACCCGATCGCCAACGCCAGCGCCAGGCGCTGGGCGGTATCGAGCAGAATCGGGTCGGGCATAACGCGGTAAGTCCTCAGTGCGGGCGGCGGTTCCGCGATGCTGCGTCGAGACGCCGCCGGGCGCCAGCGCGGGCGCCCCAGGCGGAGCATTGCCAAGCCTTAATGCGCCCGACTAGGGTTCGCCCTCAAGGGTGGGAATTCCCAATGGCGACCGAAGCATATCTCGCGTTCGAGCGAGCTGATGACGAGGCCGCACATCAAGTCGCGGCGGAATTGGAGCGTAACGGCTGGGCCGTCGCGCGTTCCGGGCCGGAGCTGCGCCAATCGGAAAAGCTTGGCGCGCTTGTTCAAACCATCGGCAATGCGGGCGTGGTTGTGCTGTTGGCCTCCGCAGCGGCGGAGCAAAGCGCCTGGCTCCCGCGCGAGGTCGCGGCCGCGCTGAACAACGGGCGCCCGATCATTATCGTGCAGACGGGCGATTTGGCGCCTGACTCATGGATCGCGGCCACGCTGGATATGTCGCAGGCGATCGATCTGCGCCGCGGCGCGGTATCGGAGGCGCTCGCACGTTTGATCGACGCCACTCGCCGCCTGCGCGGCCAAGGCCTCGTCCTGGCCATGCTCAATATCAAAGGCGGCGTCGGCAAAACCGTTCTAGCGGCCAATCTCTTCGCCGCCGCACACCTGGCCGATAAGCGCGCCATCTCCTTCGTCGATCTCGATCCTCAACATAACCTGACGCAGTATTTTCTCTCCCCCAGCGAACGCCACCGCATCCGCGATCGCAACCATTCCATCTACGGCGTGCTCAATGCGCGCGGCGAACAAAGCTTGCCGCTGGCCGATTTCGGCGCCATCGCGGTTCCGCTCAACCGCGCCAAGCGCGGCGCAAAGGCCCCGAATTTCGAACTCATCGCCGGCGATGAGCGGCTGTTTGAATACACACTCGACACCCGCGCCGAGCGCGACAAAGCCGAAGCCTTCACCCGCTTTCGCGCGCTGATTGCATCGCTGCGCGCGCGTTCGGACGCCGTCATCATCGATTCCAACCCGTGCGCTACCTTCCTTACGCGCCTGGCCATCACCACCGCCGATCACATCGTCGCTCCGGTGCGGCCGGAGAAGTATTCGCTCACCGGCCTCAACATGCTGGAGCATGTCGTGCGCGAGGTTAGGGGAAGGCCGTTGCGGCCGTCGGAATTCTCGGTTCTCCTGAACGGGGTCAACGATCGCACCCGTTCCGCCGAGACCAACGAGGCCGATGTGCGCACACGCAGTGAAATCGCCGCCGCGCCGTTCTTCGCCTCGGCGTTGCTCCCGGAAGAAATCCCCTACGCCGCTGCGCTGAAATCGGCGCCTAGCGATCGCTTCGCCGCCAATCCCATCAACGTCACCGCCATGATGCGCGTGGGCGGGCGCCAGGCCAAGGAGGCGCTCGCCCAGGCCGCCGCCGCCATCCTGCGCCGGGCGCGCGCCACATGAGCCTCTCCCCCGCCGATAAGGCGCTGCTGCGCAAGGCGCTGGGCAAGCGTCCCAAGACGGAAGCCAAGCGCATCTTCGCCCTCGTGCGCGCCCATAATGATCGCACCCTCGCCGCCGCACTCGCTCCGCCAAAGAAAGCGCAGGCCCAACGCGCCGGCGATCCGCTGGTGCGCGAGCTGACGCAAACGCTGCGCCCGATCCTCGGCCCCGCCTCTGAAAAAGCCGATCTCCTGATTGAGCACTTAGCCAAGAAGCACAGGCGCAAGCTTGCCTATGAGCCCAAGGGCCTGGCTCAAGCCGCCCGCCAATTGCGCGCCCACTTCAGCGACGATCAGATCCGCGCCGGCGCCCAGTCGCTCGTCACGCATCTGGAAAAGCTGCACTCGAGCCGTGAAACAGTGGTCTGAGGCGGGCGTGTAACCCATCTATGGCGTCAAACGAAGGAAGCGCCATGCACTCACAATCCGGTTTCGATCTGACGCCCCCCAGCGCGGGCGAGCGCGCGCGCCTGGAATCCGGCCTCAACGCGGAAGAGCGGCGCGTGCTCCTCAATCACGGCACGGAAGCGCCCTTCTGCGGCGGTTTGCTCAACCAGAAGAAGGCGGGCCTCTATTGCTGCCGGCTGTGCGGGCTGCCGTTGTTCCGTCAGGAGGCCAAGTTCGAAAGCGGCACCGGCTGGCCCAGCTTCACCACCCCGTTCGACGCCCGGCACGTCATCGGCGTGGAGGACAACTCCTACGGCATGCACCGGGTCGAAACCCGCTGCGCCCGCTGCGACAGCCATCAAGGCCACGTCTTCCCAGACGGACCCCGTCCAACCGGGCTGCGCTATTGCATCAATTCCGTCTCGCTCAGCTTCGTGGCGGACGGTGAGCCGTTGCCCGATCCGCTCGGGCGCGGCGAGCGGGTTTAGCGCCGCAGGCTGCGAAGCCGCTCGATCATGCGATCCAAATCCCGCTGCATGGCCTCGTTGATCACCTGATCGGGCTCATCGCCGCGCAAGGAGCCCAAC
Source organism: Hyphomonadaceae bacterium (assembly GCA_016791325.1). GTDB lineage: Bacteria > Pseudomonadota > Alphaproteobacteria > Caulobacterales > Aquidulcibacteraceae > Vitreimonas. The sequence goes on along the minus strand of JAEUMU010000081.1, from coordinate 1,361 downwards.
GCCCGCGACATCACATGCCCGACAAGCACGCCCGCCTCGTTGGCGTCATTGGTGAAACGCCGCGCTCGCGAGGCTAATGCCTCCTGGCGCGAAAGAATGGCCGTCACAGGTTGCGCCATCAGCGCCCTCCCTCTGTTCGGCCGGACAGTTCCCCCAGTCCGTTCGGCAGTGGAGTGCAAAGGATACCAGACAATTCCCCTATCCGGAGCAGGAAAACGTGTCCCTCAACGGATTTTAAGAACGATTTTTAGCCCGCAAATCGTTTGTTAAGCGCGTTCAGGGCTCAATGCGCGCGCAGTCTTGACGGAAAGCAAGGTTCAGCGACCATGGGGCCCGCGTGACGAAGCCCTTTCCCACCAAGAATCTGCGCTTCTTCCTGACAGCGCCTTCGCCCTGCCCCTACCTGCCGGGCCGGCGCGAACGCAAAGTGTTCACCGCACTCGACGGCCTGGAGGCGTCGGCGCTGCACGATGCGCTGACCTCCGCCGGCTTCCGCCGCTCCCAGAACATTGCTTACCGCCCGTCCTGCGAAGGCTGTGGCGCATGCGTTTCCGCGCGGGTTCCCGTGGAGCGCTTCGCCTTCAGCCGCCGCTGGCGCAAGGTCATCGCTAAGAACGCCGATCTCACGCGCGCCCTGCGCCCAGCGGAAGCCACAGAAGAGCAATTCTGGCTGCTGCGCCGCTACTTGGCCTCGCGCCACGCCGAAGGCGGCATGGCCGATATGAGCTTCACCGATTACGCCGCCATGGTCGAGGAAACCGCGGTCCACACCCATATCGTGGAGTATCGCTATTCCTCCGGCCCCGATCGCGGCGATCTGGCGGCTGCGGCCCTGGTCGATGTGATGGGCGATGGCCTGAGCCTGGTCTATTCCTTCTTCGATCCGCACGCGCCCAAGCGCGGCCTCGGCGTTTACACCATCCTCGATCACATTCAGCAGGCCCGCGCTGCAGGCTTCGCCAATCTCTATCTCGGATACTGGATCCCCGGTTCGGAGAAGATGGCTTACAAGGCCTCGTTTCAACCGCTGGAGCTGCTTATGGGCGGTCAGTGGCGGCCCTACGCGCCGGTCGAGTTCTGAGCCGCTTCGCCCGCGCGCGGGCGCATGAGATAGTCCGCGCATGGCCGAGTCTAAAAAAGCCCTTTGGCGCGCCGCCGAGATTGCGCCCACGGCGCGTCCCTTCACTCAGAAGCTCAATCCCAATTCGCTCTTCCGCGCCGCGCCGCTGTCGCGTCTCGCTGGCATGGCGCGCGCCCATGTCAGCCTGGTGCGCCTGCCGCCCGGCAAGGACAGCTTCGCCACCCACGCCCACATGCTGGAGGAAGAGTGGATATACATTCTCTCCGGGCGCGCCGTGGCC
>JAEUMU010000064.1 GCA_016791325.1 Hyphomonadaceae bacterium | reverse complement strand
GGGGGACGCCTCGGCGTCCCCCTTCTCCATTCTGGACTCCCTCTTTCCTTCAGACGAACCCACAGGCCACATCCCGCAAAGCCAGCTCAGCACAGATTGGATCGAATGCGCGCTCCGCGTCTCCACTGCCCCCGCTCCTGCTTTGAACGCCGCCGTCTGAACCGCCGCCATTTCCGGCATTGCTGATCTCCGCGCTCCGCGCGGTTCGCTGCTTCCCGCCCCTCCTTCGATCGCCCGCGCCGCAGCGGCGCAAACAGGCTTGACGGATGCGCCCATCCATTCCACTTTGCATTTCAAAGTGGATGGAGGCGCGAGATGGCGCGCGAAGATTTGCTGCAGGATTTGGCCTATGCGCGCACGCTTGCCGAAGAGGGCCGCCACGCGCCGCTTCTGGGCGGGGCGCACCTGCTGTTCTGGGGCGTGCTGAACGCAACAGCCTTCACCGCGCACTGGGCGATGCGCGAAGGGCTGCTTGGTTTGGGCGATTGGGGCTTCGCTTTGATCTGGGCCATCTATGGCGTGATCGCCGGGTGCGGCATTGTTTGGCTGCGCGTGCGCGTGCGCGACAAACCTGGGCTGAGCGCCATCGGCGCGCGCGCGGAAGCCGCGATCTGGCTGGGCGCGGGGGCGGCGATCATGGCGGTTGTGGCGGGTTCGTTGGGGCGGCTTGTGCTTGATGGCGATCCAACGGCGCCGAACGCGATTTTCGGGGCCGCGTTTGCGCTTTACGGCGCCGCGCTGATGGCAGTTTCACGGATGGCGGAGCAAGGCTGGATGCGCGGCTTTGGCGGGCTCTCGCTGCTGATCGCGGCGCTGCTCTGCCTGTTTGCGAATCAGAGCTGGGCGTATCTGCTGGCGGCGGCGGGCAGCCTGCTCGTGCTTGTGGCGCCGGGTTTTGTGCTGCTGAGGCGCGAGCCTTCGGCGGTGGTGTGAGCCCTTTTGTCCAGCTTCGATCACACGCAGCTTGATGACGTCATCCACGGCCGCTTGCGGCTGGGCGTGATGGCGTATCTCTCCACCGTCTCGCCGGCGCCGTTCCTGGAGCTGAAGGCCAAGGTGAACGCCACCGACGGCAATCTTTCGACGCACCTATCGAAGCTGGAGGAAGCGGGCTACGTGCGCATCGAAAAGACCTTCCTGGGCAAGAAGCCGCATACGCTCGTGCATCTCACCAAAGCGGGGCGAACGGCTTGGATTGATTATCTAAACCGGCTGCAGGCTCTGCTCAGCGCGAGCGACTGACGCGGCGCGCTTGATCCGCCTCAAATCATGCGTCCACGCGGCGCGCAATCATTGCACACGTGTTTTCAAGGAGCGTGCGCCATGGAAGCGACCAAACTGCTGCTGACTGAACTTTCGCAGGATTATGACGATGTGGTGCGTGGCCTCGGCCGCATGAGCCGCCATATCAGCGCTCATGCCGACGATGCGCTGACCGAACAAGCGCAGGATTTCGTGCGCGCGGCCTCCACGCTGGCGGAGGCGATCAAGTCGCGCTCAACCAATCTGGCAAAGCGCGCCGGCGAAGAGATCAAAGAACATCCGATCGCCACAGCGGCTTTGGCGGCCGCGGCGGTTGGGCTGCTGGGCTATGCGGTGACGCAGGCAGGCAAGCCGAAGCACTGAAGGCGGTGCGGGCGGGCGCGGCGGTTTCAGGCCGCCGCGCTGAGCGCCCAGCGCGCAACGCCAGGATAAGGCGGCTGGCCCGTATCGGCGAAGCCGTTCTTGGCGAGCGTGTGCGCAGCGTGGATGTTCTCAGCGTCGAGATGGGCGATGACGCGCCGGGCGCCGTTAGCGAACGCCCAAGCAGACAAGGCGCGCACCGTTTCGCCCGCATAACCCAGGCCGCGAAATTCCGGCATCAGGCCGAATGCGAGTTCGACCTCGCCGTCGTCATCGGGGCGGCCGATCAGGGCGGCGATGCCGACCAGGCGCGGCGGGTTGCGCTCACCGCCATTGGCGAGCAGCACCCAACCGTACCAGCCCTGCCCTTCGGGATCGTGCGCCAATTGCAGGCGCGCCCAATCGAGCGCGATCGTCTCGAACGGGGCCGGCGGCCAGAGCGGCTCATGCATGACGGCGATCGCGTTGAAAAAGGCGGTGCGGCTGCTGGCCTGCAGTGCGGCCAGTTCACGATCCAAGGCCAGCAGCGCCAGACGCTGCGACGTCAACACCAGCATGGGCTTCTCCCCTCGCTCTTGCGGGCGGGAGCATGTGAGCCGAAAGCCGGCGCGGGCCGCCAGTTAGCGTTTGGCAATACTCACAGGCGGGGTCGTGGAGCGCCGCCTAAGCCTGCATGACCCAGCCGTCGACGCCCTTGGCGGCTTCGCGGATGGCTTCGCTCATGGTGGGGTGGGCGTGGCAGGTGCGGGCGATGTCTTCAGCGGCGGCGCCAAACTCCATGGCGACGCAAATTTCGCCGATCATTTCTCCGACGCCGGCGCCGACCATGTGCACGCCAACCACGCGCTTGGTGGCGGCGTCTTCCAGCACCTTCACCATGCCGTCGGTTTCGTGATTGGTGCGCGCGCGCGAGTTGGCGACGAACTGGAATTTGCCGACCTTGTACTCGCGGCCTTCGGCCTTCAGCTCTTCTTCGGTTTTGCCAACGCCGGCCACTTCCGGCTTGGTGTAGATCACGTTGGGGATCACATCGTAGTTCACGTGCGCCCACTGGCCCGCCACCAGCTGGGCGGCGGCGATGCCCTCTTCCTCGGCCTTGTGGGCGAGCATCGGGCCATGCGTGCAATCGCCGATGGCGTAGATGCCGTCGACGCTGGTTTTGAGATGATCGGTTTCGATGAAGCCGCGCTGATCAAAGCGCACGCCCACGGTTTCCAGACCCAGATTGGTGGTGAACGGTTTGCGCCCGATGGCGACAAGCACGACATCAGCCTCCAGGGTGCGCGCCGCCCCGCCCTTGGCGGGCTCAATCGAGACCAGCAGGCCGTTGCGGGCGTTTTCGACGCCTGTGACCTTGTGGCCGAGCTCGAACTTCATGCCTTGCTTCTTGAGGATACGCTGGAAGGCGCTTGAGATCTCGCCATCGACAGTGGGGGTGATGCGATCGAGGAACTCGACTACAGTGACCTCGGCCCCGACGCGCCGCCACACCGAGCCGAGCTCAAGCCCGATCACGCCGGCGCCGACGACGACGAGGCGCTTGGGAACCTGCTTCAGCGCCAGGGCGCCGGTAGATGAGACGATGCGCTCTTCATCGATCTCGACGTTCGGCAGATCGGTGACGACGGAGCCGGTGGCGATGACGATGTTCTTGGTTTCCAGCGTCTGCTTGGCGCCATCGGCGGACTCGACCTCGACGCGGCCCTTGCCGGCGATGCGGCCGAAGCCTTTCACGTAATCGACCTTGTTCTTCTTCATCAGAAATTCGACGCCCTTGGTCAGCCCTTCGACGGCGTCATCCTTCTGCTTCATGAAGGCGGCGTGATCGAGCGAGAGGCCCTCGATCTTTACGCCCATGGACGGGAACGTCTTGGCTGCGGCTTCGTAATACTCGCTGGCGTGCAGGAGCGCCTTGGACGGGATGCAGCCGACATTGAGGCACGTACCGCCAAGCTTGCCGCGGCTTTCAATGATCGCGGTTTTGAGGCCGAGCTGCCCGGCGCGGATGGCGCAATTGTAGCCGCCAGGGCCGCCGCCGATGATGACGAGATCGTAGCTCATGGATGCTGCTCCGCGAATTTTCGCGGAACCTAGGCGTGTGGGGCGAGCGGATCAATGCGTGTTTGGGCGCGGTTTAGGCGCCTCTGCCCTGCACACGCGCGGCGAAGCGGCGTCAGCCGCCTTGGCGATCCCAATAAGCGCGATCGGCAGCATCAACGATGAAGATGAAGAGGCCGACCACCAGCACAAGCGCCAGGATGGCGACTTGCGTTTCGGTGCTGCCGATATTGTTCACCAGGCCTTGCGGATCGAGATAAATGTGAAAGTCGATCGCGCGGATCTGATCAATCACACCCTGCCCCTGCGCATAAACCCAGCGGCCCGCATAGCAGGCGAAGCCCAGCAGCCACATCCAGAAGCCCTGCGTGCGGCGAATAAGGCGAACCGCGGCGATGAGAAGGAAGATCGCCGCCGCAGCAAGCAGGCCGACATCAAGCCAGCCGGCAGAAGCCGCGCCGGTTTCGGCGGCGGCGGCCTGGGCCTGCTGAGCTTGTTCGACGGGCGGGGCGTAACCGGTGAGCAGCGACGCCGCGCCCAAAGCGCCCATCGCCGACAGCGCCACGAGCGCAAACAACACGAGTATGGCCGGCCAACGCAAAATGAAGGTCATGGGCGTCCCCTCCCACTCCGCCAGATAGCGGAAGCGCCAATCTACCGGGCTCGTTGCGGGTCGCCAATGGGGCGCGGGAAAGCTTTTGGAATCAGCACTCTTCTTTTGGGAGAAGCGCAGCGGCGGCTTGCGCGGGCGGCGGGAGTTTCAGCCCACGGGCGGCGCTTATCCACAACGATGCGCCGGCGAAATGCGAACGCGCGCGTGTTTCACGCATTGGTTTGCCGGGCGGGGCGATCAGGAGATTGCCCAATGCAAGTGACGAAGCTGAAGCGCGCGCAAGGCCTGGCGCCTGTGGGTTCTTACCTGGAAGCGTTGGCGCGCGACCTGCGCGCGGCGAACGAGCGACAAGCCCAACGCCAAGCCGCGCTGGACCAGGAAGACCGCGATCTTGAAGCGCTCTATCGCCAGGGCTCAGCCGCGCGCGGCGGCATTTACGCCGACGCCGCCGCCTGAGGATCAGAGATCGAGCAACATGCGCTCGGGATCTTCCAGGCCCTCTTTCACGCGCACGAGGAAGGTGACCGCCTCTTTGCCATCGACAATGCGGTGATCGTAACTGAGCGCCAGATACATCATCGGGCGCACGACCACCTGCTTATCAACGACGACGGGGCGTTCCTGGATCTTGTGCATGCCCAGGATGCCCGATTGCGGCGCGTTGAGAATTGGCGTGGACATCAGCGAGCCATAGACGCCGCCATTGCTGATGGTGAACGTGGCGCCTTGGAGGTCTTCCAGCTTGAGCTGGCCATCGCGGGCCTTGACGCCGAGTTCGCCGATTTCCTTTTCGATCTCGGCCATGGATTTCAGATCGGCGTCACGCACCACCGGCACGACGAGGCCGCGCTCCGTGCCGACGGCGATGCCGATGTCGTAGAAATTCTTGTAGATGATGTCATCGCCATCGATCTCGGCGTTGACGTTGGGGATTTCCTTCAAGGCGGCGATGCACGCCTTCACGAAGAAGGACATGAAGCCAAGCTTGACGCCGTGGCGCTTCTCAAACGCATCCTTGTATTTGTTGCGCGCCGCCATGATGGCCGACATATCGGCCTCATTGAACGTGGTGAGCATGGCGGCGGTGTTTTGCGCTTCCTTGAGACGGCGCGCGATGGTCTGGCGCAGGCGCGTCATCTTCACGCGCTCTTCGCGTTCGCCGATCACGCGCGGCGCCGGCGGTTGAGCGGGCTTGGCCTGGAGCGGCGCTTGCGCAGCGGCGCGGTTTTCGATGATGGCAAGCGCATCCGACTTGGTGAGCCGGCCATCCTTGCCCGAGCCCGACATGCCCGACAGATCGACGCCGGCTTCAGCCGCGATGCGTTGCACGGACGGCGGGGCGGGCTTGGCGGCGCCATTGCTGCTCGAGGCGGGCTGAGGCGCCGGCGGCGTCTTGGGCGCCTCCGCGGGCTTCGGCGCTTCGGCTTTCGCGGCGGCCTGCGCACCAGCGGCGCCCATGCGCCCTAGAATGGCGCCGATGCCCACTGTGGCGCCGACCTCGGCGATGACTTCTCCCAGCACGCCATCTTCGGGCGCGGATACCTCAACGGACACCTTATCCGTCTCCAGTTCGACCAGCGTTTCGTCACGCTTCACAGCGTCGCCCGCCTTTTTCATCCACTTCGCGACAGTGGCCTCGCTGACGCTTTCGCCCAAGGTCGGCACTACGATATCGGTCATGACTCACTCTAAGCTTTAGATGTCGTGGCTGGGCAGAACCGGCCGATCCGATTTGGTCCAGAAAATATGATCGTTGCCGTTGTTCTTCTGAACGAGCGGCACGTGGGCGGGATCAAGCCCGCGCATCAAGCGCGCGTTGACCCCAATCTTTTCCGCGTCCGTCTTACCGGCGACGGTGAAATGCGAGAAGCAGCCGCAGGTGCGGCAATGGTGCATCTCAAGCGCGCGATCGCCCCACATATAGATGAACGTATCGTCGGCCTCGAACGTGACGTCGCGCTGCGGATAATACGCCATCAGGGCGCCGTAGAGGCGGCAATGCGAGCAATTGCAATCCAGCACCCATTCGGGCGCTTCCACCCTGAAGCGAACGCCGCCGCAATGGCACGAAGCGCTGATCTTGCTCATCCCAACGCTTCTTCCAGCAGCGCATCAAGCTCCTTCAAATGCTTGGACATCAGGCCGGCGGCGGTGGAATCCGTGGCCGGGCGGCCGGCATAGCGTGCGCGCTTGGCTTTGATGTCGAGCTTTTCGAGCGTGAGCTCAAGCCAGGGATCGGCGAAGGTCCAGCCGCCCATGTTCTTGGGCTCTTCCTGGCACCACACCAGTTCGGCGTTGGCGAAACGCTGCAGCTCTTGCAGCACGGAGCGCATCGGCCAGGGATAAAACTGCTCGAGCCGCAGCAGATAAATATCATCCAGGCCGCGCTTCTCACGCTCATCGAGCAGATCGAAATAGACCTTGCCCGAACACATCACCACGCGGCGGATCTGTGCGTCGGGCTTGAGCTTGATGGCGGTGTGGCCCGTATCGAGCTGGGCGTCGTCCCAGAGCACGCGATGGAACGAGGTGCCGGGGCCCATATCGGCCAGCGCGGAGACGCACTTTTTGTGACGCAGCAGCGATTTAGGCGTGAACACGATCAGCGGCTTGCGGAAATCGCGGTGCATCTGCCGGCGCAAAACGTGGAAGTAATTGGCCGGTGTGGTGCAGTTGACCACCTGCATGTTGTCTTCCGCGCATTGCTGCAGGAAGCGCTCGATGCGCGCGGAGCTGTGTTCGGGGCCCTGCCCCTCATAGCCGTGCGGCAGCAGCATCACGAGGCCGGACATCCGCAGCCATTTGCGCTCGCCCGACGATATGAACTGATCGATCAACACCTGCGCGCCGTTCACGAAATCGCCGAACTGGGCTTCCCAGAGCGTCAGCGTTTTCGGATCGGCGAGCGAGTAGCCGTATTCGAAGCCCAGCACCGCCTCTTCGGAGAGCAGTGAATCGATGACCTCGTAATGGGCCTGGCCGGCATGCAGATTGTTGAGCGGCGTGTAGCGCGCTTCGGTTTCCTGATCGATGAAATGCGAATGGCGCTGGCTGAACGTGCCGCGGCAGGAATCCTGGCCGGAAAGGCGCACGTGGAAGCCTTCATCGAGCAGCGTGGCGAAGGCCAGATGCTCAGCCAGCGCCCAATCCACGCCCTGGCCCTCATCGATCGCTTTGCGCCGCGTCTCGACCACGCGCTGCACGGTTTTGTGCATGTTGAAATCGCGCGGGATGTCGGTGATGCGCCGGCCCAGCGCTTGCAGCTTGGCGAGATCGGTTTCGGTTTTGCCGCGGCGGTCATCGTCTTCGGGCAGGCCGAAGCCGGCCCAAACGCCATCCAGCCAATCAGCCTTGTTGACCTTGAAGGCCTTGCCGGCGTCGAACTCGACGTCGAGGAAGCGATTGAACTCGCTGCTCCAGGCATCGACCTCGGCGCGGGAGACGAGGCCCTCTTTCACCAGGCGCTCGCTGTAGAGATCGAACACCGAGGGATGATCCTTGATGCGGCGATACATCAAGGGCTGCGTCATAGTGGGGTCGTCGCCTTCGTTGTGGCCGAAGCGGCGATAGCAGAACATATCAATCACCACGTCCTTGCCGAACAGCTGGCGATATTCGGTGGCGACCTTGGCGGCGAACACGACAGCTTCGGGATCATCGCCGTTCACGTGGAAGATCGGCGCCTGCACCATGAGCGCAACATCGGAGGGATAAGGGCTTGAGCGCGAATAGTGCGGCGCGGTGGTGAAGCCGATCTGGTTGTTGATGATGAAATGCATGGTGCCGCCGGTGCGGTAACCGCGCAGGCCCGAGAGCGCGAAGCATTCGGCCACCACGCCCTGCCCGGCGAAGGCGGCGTCGCCGTGGATGAGCAGCGGCATGACGCGGGCGCGCAACTGCATCAGCGCTTCGCCCTCTTCCGTCCAGGTGGCGCGCTTGGCCTGTTTGGCGCGCACTTTGCCCAGCACGACGGGGTTGACGATTTCGAGGTGCGAGGGATTGGCGGTGAGCGAGAGGTGGACGTTGTTGCCATCGAAGGCGCGATCGCTGGACGCGCCCAGATGGTATTTCACATCGCCGGAGCCGAGCACGTTATCGGGCTGCGCCGAGCCGCCCTGGAATTCGTGGAAAATGGCCTGATACGGCTTGCCCATCACGGCGGCGAGCACGTTGAGGCGCCCGCGATGCGCCATGCCGAGCACGATTTCCTCAACGCCCAGCGCGCCGCCGCGCTTGATGATCTGTTCGAGCGCGGGAAGCATGGCTTCGCCGCCATCGAGGCCGAAGCGCTTGGTGCCCGGATGGCGTTTATGGACGAACTTTTCGAAGCTCTCCCCTTCCAACAGCTTCTTCAGGATGGAACGCTTGCCTTCGGGAGTGAAGGCGATGGCTTTATCGGGGCCTTCGATGCGCTCCTGCAGCCAGCTTTTCTCGGCCGGGTCGGTGATGTGCATGAACTCGATGCCGACCGTGGAGCAATAGGTGCGCTTCAGGATCGTCAGCATCTCGTTGACGGTGGCGGTTTGCAGGCCGAGCACGCCATCGATGAAGATGGGACGATCGAGATCGCCGGCGCCAAAACCATGGCTGGCGGGATCGAGCTCGGGCGCGTGCGGGCGCAGCTCGATGCCGAGCGGATCGAGATTGGCGGCGAGGTGGCCGCGCGTGCGGTAAGCGCGGATCATCATCAGCGCGCGCACGCTATCGCGCGCGGCAAGCTGCACATCCTGGGTAGAGGCGCCCGGCAGACGTTGCGCGACTTTATGTTCGAGCTTGCTGGTGAGCGCGGCGAGCGTGCCGTCCAGCAGCGCAGTGGTTTCGGTGGTTTGCGGGCGGGCGATTTCGGGGCGGTACCACGAAGGGCCGCGCACGGCCGCGCGCACGGCGGCCGGATCATCGCGCACGGCGTCGAAAAAGGCGCGCCAGGATGGATCGACGGAGGCAGGATCTTCAGCGTAGCGGGCGGCCATCTCCTCTACGAAGGTGGCGTTGGCGCCGTAAAGGAAACTGGTTTCCAGCAGGGCTGTGTTGGGCAAGCTGCGGGCGTCGTCCGCCATGGGAGCGCTGACCTCTCGGAAAATCGCGGTGCGGCCCGAAAGATATAGGGCGCGCCGCTAAGCGGCGCCCCTTCTAATGTGCGTCGGCAAGGGATTGAAGGGCTGCGTTGGCGCAGAGGTGAGAATTACCGCCTTTGCAAGGCGCCAAGCCCCGCACGCCTAGCCTTTCAGCACCTCGGCCATGGTGCGGCCCAGGGCGGCGGGGTGCGGAGCGACCTTGATGCCGGCGGCTTCCATGGCCGCGATCTTAGATTCGGCATCGCCTTTGCCGCCTGAAATGATGGCGCCGGCATGGCCCATGCGCCGGCCCGGAGGCGCCGTGCGCCCGGCGATGAAGCCAACCGTTGGCTTCCAGCGGCCCTTCTTCTTCTCATCGGCCAGGAACTGGGCGGCGTCTTCCTCGGCGCTGCCGCCGATTTCACCGATCATGATGATGGATTGCGTTTCGGGATCGGCAAGGAACATCTCCAGCACGTCGATAAACTCGGTGCCTTTCACGGGATCGCCGCCGATGCCGACAGCGGTGGTTTGGCCCAAGCCCTCATTGGTGGTTTGGAACACGGCTTCGTAGGTGAGCGTGCCCGAACGCGACAACACGCCGACTTTGCCCTTGGAAAAGATTTGCCCCGGCATAATGCCGATCTTGCACTCGTTCGGCGTGAGCACGCCGGGGCAATTGGGGCCGATCAGGCGCGACTTGGATTTTTCCAGCTTGGCCTTCACGCGCACCATATCGAGCACCGGGATGCCTTCGGTGATGCAAATGATGAGCGGGATTTCGGCGTCGATCGCTTCTTCGATGGCGGCGGCCGCCCCCGGCGGCGGCACATAAATCACGGTGGCGTCGGCGCCGGCCTTTTGCTTGGCTTCCGCGACGGTGGCGAACACCGGCAAGCCCAGGTGCGTCGTGCCGGCTTTGCCGGGGCTTACCCCTCCCGTCATGCGCGTGCCGTAGGCGATGGCCTGCTCGGAATGGAACGTGCCGTTTTTGCCGGTAAAGCCCTGACAAATCACGCGCGTGGAAGCATTGACGAGAATAGACAAAAGGGCCCCCGGCCAATCGGATCGTGTGAGACGGCAGGCGTCGTAACGCACAGGGCGGAGGATGCAACCCCTCCGCGGGCCGACCGCTGGGTCGGCTTCCCTCACGGCTTTGCCGATCAACCCTTGCACCACCTCGATGCTACGTCAGCGTGTGGAAAGGCCGGGTCAAAACCGGCAGTAAGGGGGAGGCTATGCGAACCTGGGCGCTTCTGGCGGCGGTGATGCTGCTGTGCGCGTGCGGAACCACGCAAACGCGCACGTTCACCGGCGAATACACGCCGCCGCCAGCCAATTCACGGATTCTGGTGATGACGCCGGACATTCAGCTCGCCGTGCTGACGGCGGCTGGCATGCAGGAACCTCGCGAGGACTGGTCCAATGCGGGGCGGGATAATCTCGCGGCCGCCATCGCCACGCGAATTCAGAGCGAAGGGCATAGCGTGACCCCGCTCGATCCCGCCACGGCGATGGAGGGGCGAACCGGGCAGATCATTCGCCTGCACGACGCGGTGGGCACCTCGATCGTGGCCATCAATTATATGCACGCCAATGTGCCGACACGGCGTGAGAACTTCACTTGGACGCTGGGCGAAGGCGCACGCGAACTGGCCGTGGCGCACGATGCGCAATACGCCCTCTTCATCACCGGGCGCGGTTCCTATGCGAGCGCGGGGCGCGTTGCGGCGATGGTGGGGCTGGCGGTGCTGGGCGTGGGCATTCCACTCGGCGGGCAGCAGGCGTTCGCTTCGCTGGTCGATCTCGAGAGTGGCAACGTGATCTGGTTCAACGTCGTCACCGCGGCGCCAGATGAGGACATGCGCGAAGCCGAAGGCGCCGCCGGCCTGGCCGAGCGCCTGCTTTCGGACGCGCCGCTATGAGACGCGCGCTGGCGGCGGCGTGCTGCGCGTTGGCGCTGGGCGCGCCGCTGGCGGCGGCGCAGGAAGCGGACGCACCTGCGCCGGCGCCAACACATGAGTTCGCGCCGGCGCCGCCTCCCCCTTCGCGCGTGCGGCCCGCGCCGGATACAGACGAAGGCGGCCTTTGGGGCCTTTCCGAACGCGCCGAGCAAGAAGCGCGCGCCGCCGGCACGCTGGAGCGGGACGCCGCGCTGAACGCCTATCTGCGCGAAGTGACCTGCAGCGTCGCGGCGCAATATTGCGGCGACGTGCGGCTCTACGTGATGAACCGGCCGTTCTTCAACGCCTCGATGGCGCCGAATGGCTATATGGAAGTGTGGTCAGGCTTGCTGCTGCGCGCAGAGGACGAGGCGCAACTGGCGTTCGTGCTGGGCCATGAAGTGGCCCATTATGGCGAACGGCATTCGCTTTCGGCGCTACGCGCCCAACGCGCGCGTGCAACCGGGGCGATGGTCGCGACGGTAGCGATCGCGGTGGTTGGCGCGGCGGCAGCAGTGAATTCGCCCAGTTCCGCCGGCTCAATCGCGGATGCGACGCGCGTGGCGACGGACGCGATCTACCTGGGCACAATCGCCTCTCTGTTTGCGTTCTCGCGCGAAAACGAAAGCGAGGTCGATCTTCTGGGCTTCGATCACGCTGCGGCTGCGGGCTACGATCCTGCCGCAGGCGGGCGGCTCTGGACAAACCTGATCAGCGAGACGCGCGCCTCCGATGACGCAGACGTGCGCCGCCGCGAAGCGCGGGCAAGCATCTTCGCCAGCCACCCCCTTTCGCGCGATCGGCTGGAGGCGCTGGAAGAGCGCGCCAGCGCGCATGCCGGCGGCGGCGAAACCCACCGGGCGCGCTATCGCGCGGCGATCCGGCCGTTCCTCGATCCGTGGCTGCGTGCGGAATTGCGCCGGCGCGATTTCGGCCAGACGCTGCTGCTGCTCGACCGGCTGGGCGCGCATGGCGAAGACCTGGGCGTGGTTGAATATTATCGGGGCGAAGTGCTGCGGCTGCGGCGCGGCGAGGGCGATCGCGCCGCAGCGCGCCAGCACTACGAAAACGCCATCACGCAGGCAAACGCCCCGGCGGC
>JAEUMU010000059.1 GCA_016791325.1 Hyphomonadaceae bacterium | reverse complement strand
CGTTGGAGGCTAGGCCCGCCGCCATCGTGCTGGATGTCAGCTTGCCTGACATGGATGGGTTCGAGGCTTGCCGCGAGCTCCGCGAGCGGGGTGTGAAGGCGCCGATCATCATGCTCACGGGCGCAGCGCAAGAAGAAGAGCATCAGGTCAAAGGGCTCGATGCGGGCGCCAACGATTACGTGCTGAAGCCGTTCAAGTTTTCGGTGCTGCTGGCGCGCATCCGCGCACATTTGCGCAGCCACGAAGCCAGTGAAGACGCCACCTTCCGCGTCGGACCATACGAGTTTCGTCCCGCCATGCGGCTGCTGGTCGACGCGGCGGATAAGAAGATCCGCCTGACGGACAAGGAAACGTCGATCCTACGCTACCTATATCGTTCTGGCGAAAAGCCGGTGGGGCGCGAAGAGCTGTTGCGCGAGGTTTGGGGTTACAATGCCAACGTAACGACGCACACGCTCGAAACTCATATCTACCGCCTCCGTCAGAAAATCGAACCTGAGGCGCAGAGCCCGAAACTGCTGATCACTGAAACTGGCGGCTATCGCCTGCAAGTGTAGGCCCCGAAAACACTGAAGGCCCGGATCACTCCGGGCCTTTATGTTACGTGCTCGGTCATGGGCGGGTTAGGCCACAATCATCGTCGCTTGGTTCAGCATCGTCATCGCGAAAGGCGCGAACACTGCGCAGGCGGCGATCAGGCTGTAAAACTTCGTCATCTCGGTTCTCCCTTTCGGATCCCGTCGATCCGATGAAAGGAGCATACGGCCCGCCGCGCCGGGCAGCTGTGCCGGCGGTCACGCCTCGTGCGATCCGCGGGAACCCAAGAAGCGCTCACATCCCCCCGCGACTCAGCTAAACCTATGTCAAGATCGGGGTCGACGATGACAGTCATGTACGGGGAGCGGCTGACTGGCCAAGCCGCGCTAGACACTCTCATGGAGGCCGTGGAGCGCCTGGCGGCTGCGCACGATGAGCTCGGCGTTGCGGCCGTTGTGCGCACCGCCGCGCGCCGGCTCACTGGCGCCGATGGCATCTCAGTGGTGCTGCGGCGAGGAGATCGTGTTCATTACGTAGATGAAGACGCCATCGGCCCGCTGTGGAAAGGGCAGAGCTTTCCTATGGAGGTCTGCATTTCCGGCTGGGCGATCATGAACCGGCAAACCGTCGTCATTTCGGATATTTCCGGCGATCCGCGTATCCCGCTGGCCGCTTACCAGTCCACGTTCGTTAAGAGCCTAATCATGGCGCCTGTAGGCATGCCCGATCCGATGGCGGCCATTGGCGCCTACTGGGCCGCAAAGCGCCGGCCCACGGACGAGGAGGCGCATGCGTTAGAAACAATCGCGCGGGCGGCCTCGGTGGCGCTTGAGAACGTGCGCTTGCGCCGGGAACTGGAAGATTTGCGCGCGCGGCAGGGCGTCTAGCCTAGCTTGCTGAAATCGGCGGGCCGTTTTTCGAGAAATGCCGCAAACGCCTCCGCGGCTTCGGCCGATTTGAGCCGCTCGGAAAACAAGGCGCCTTCCTGCTTCATCCGCGCCAGTAGGGCGGGGCGATTGCGCATCAAGCCTTTCGTCAAGCGCAGCGATTCCGGCGCCTTTTTCGTCAACGCTTGCGCCGCGGCGCGCGCACGCGGCTCAACTTCGCCTGCGGGCAGCGCGGCGTTGGCGAGGCCGCAAGCGGCGGCGTCACGCCCGGAAAGCGGCTCGCACAGGCCAAGCATCTGGAAGGCGCGCACGTGGCCGATGCGATCTGGCAGCGTCATGCTTGAGGCGTTCTCCGGCAAGAGGCCGAGGTTTACGAACGGCGTCACCAGCCGCGCAGTCTCCGCGATGAACACCAGGTCGCATTGCAGCAGCATGGTGGCGCCAACGCCGACGGCATCGCCCTGAACGGCGGCGACGACAGGCTTCTCCGCTTCGATCATGCGTTCCAGAAAGCGCTCGACATGGCGCGGACCTGTGAACGCGCCCGACCCCTGCGCGGCGAAATCCGTGAGATCGTTGCCCGCGGTGAAAAGATCGCCTGCGGCGGTGAACAGGATGGCGCGAACCGATGCATCGGAAGCCGCGGCTTCCAAGGCATCGGCGATGACGCCGTACATGTCGTTGGTGATGGCGTTTTTCTTCGCGGGGCGATTGAACCGAATTTCAAGCACCGCACCGTCGCGGCGGATCAGAACGTGGTCTTCGCTCATGGGTGGCCCTTTCGCCGCTGGCCTAGCAGAGCACGAGCCCGCGTGCGAGCCGGCGCGTAGCGGCAAGGGCGCAAGAAAAACGGCCGCCCTATAGGGGCGGCCGCTTCTACCTGAAAGCGCCGTGCGGCTCAGTTGGCCGTGGGCTGATCGGTTCTGGCCGTGACTTTCGGCGCGCTCGGCCCGCGCGCTGCCGCGACCTTGAGCGACCCCGCGCGCGCTTCTTTCAAGCGCGCCAGCAGCGCTTTGTGCTCATCCCACAGGCGCTTCGGCAGCTTGGCGCCGAATTTCTCGTAGTGCGGGGCAACCAGCGCGGCCTCTTCTTCCCAGACATCGAGATCGACGCCGAGCAGCGTATCGAGCGCTTCCTCGGAGAGCTTCAGCCCGTTGAGGTCAAGCGCTTCTTTGGTTGGCGTATAGCCGATGGCGGTTTCTTGCGCATCGGCCTGGCCCTCGAGGCGTTCGCAAACCCATTTCAGCACACGGCTGTTGTCGCCGAAGCCCGGCCAGATGAATTGGCCGTCGGCGCCTTTGCGGAACCAGTTGACGAAGAAGATCTTCGGCAGCTGCGCGCCCTGGCGTTCGCCGATCTTCAGCCAATGGGCGAAATAGTCGCCCATGTGATAGCCGCAGAACGGCAGCATCGCGAACGGATCGCGGCGCAATTCACCCACCTTGTTCTCCGCCGCCGCCGTCCCCTCGGAGGCGACATTGGAGGCCAGATAAACCCCGTGCGCCCAATCGAATGCTTCCGTCACTAGCGGCACTGCGCTTGCGCGGCGGCCGCCGAAGAGAATTGCATCGATCGGCACGCCAGCGGGATCCTCCCATTCCGGTGCGATGACAGGGCATTGGCCCGCCGGAACAGCGAAGCGCGCGTTCGGATGGGCGGCGGGAAATTTGTTGTCGGCGGCGACGTAGCGGTTGCCTTGCCAATCGGTGAGGCCCGCAGGCGGCTCTTTGGTCAAGCCTTCCCACCAGACGTCGCCGTCATCGGTGAGCGCGACATTGGTGAACACGGTATTGGCGTAGAGCGTTTCCAGCGCCGATTTGTTTGTTTTCGAGCCCGTTCCCGGTGCGACGCCGAAGAAGCCCGCTTCCGGGTTGATGGCGTAGAGGCGTCCGTCATCGCCGAAGCGCATCCAGCAGATATCATCGCCGATGGTTTCGGCTTTCCAGCCCGGAATAGTCGGCTGCAACATGGCGAGGTTGGTTTTGCCGCACGCGCTCGGAAAAGCGGCGGCGATGTATTTGGCCTGGCCCTGCGGGTTGGTGAGCTTGAGGATGAGCATGTGCTCGGCAAGCCAACCCTCATCGCGCGCCATAACGGACGCGATGCGCAGCGCGTAGCATTTTTTGCCAAGCAGTGCGTTTCCGCCGTAGCCCGAGCCGTAGCTCCAGATTTCGCGCGTTTCCGGATAGTGGACGATGTATTTGGTCTCGTTGCAGGGCCAAGGCACGTCCTGCTGGCCGGGCGCCAGCGGCGCGCCAAGCGTATGCACGGCGGGAACGAAGAACCCGTCTTCACCCATTTGTTCGAGCGCGCCTTTGCCCATGCGCGTCATGATGCGCATGGATGCCGCCACATAGCCGCTATCGGTGATTTCAACGCCGAGCTGTGAAATCTTCGAGCCCAGCGGGCCCATGCAGAAGGGCACCACATACATCGTGCGCCCACGCATTGCGCCGTCGAACAAGCTGCTGAGCTTGGCGCGCATTTCCCCCGGCGCCACCCAATTGTTGGTCGGCCCTGCGTCATCCTCGTTTTCGGAGCAGATGTAGGTTTGCTTCTCGACGCGTGCGACGTCCTTGGGGTCGGACGCGGCGTAGAAGCTGTTGGGGCGCGCCTCAGGGTTGAGCCGTTTCAGCGTGCCGGCGGCGACGAGCTGGTTGGTCAGGCGCTCCCATTCTGCGTCCGAGCCATCGCACCAATAGACCCGATCAGGCTTGGTCAGCGCGGCGATTTCCTCAACCCAGGCGACGAGCTTTTTGTGGTTGGTCGGGGCCGGATGAAGGCCAGGAATCGTAGCGGTCACGGAATCCCTCCGGGCGCCGCTTGGGGCGGCGCTCATCAATGTCGTTGCAGCAAGAGCAAGCTTGGGGCCGGGCATGTCAAACCCCTTCTGCGACGCCGATGCGACGAACCAGCGCAAGCGTGATTGCCACCGGTAGCAATGCGAAATGCGGGGCAGGTATGCCGTTCAGGCCGGGCAGCGCGCTGCGCGCGCCCGAGGGCCCGGGCTGCGCGCTAAGGTTAAGCTTGGCGCTGCCTAGCGGCCCAATCGGACATGATGCCCTCCATAACCGACAGCGGTGTCTCGCCGCTGGTCAACATGGTGTCGTGGAACGCGCGCAGGTCGAAGCGATCGCCCAATGTGGTTCGGGCGGCGTCTCGCATGCGGTTGATCGCCTGGCGGCCGACCATGTAGGCGCAGGCTTGTCCGGGCCACACGCAATAGCGCTCGATTTCGGTGGTTACGGAACTCTCGCGATCGCCGGTGGCGTCCAGCATCGAACGGATGGCTTGCTCGCGGCTCCAACGCTTGGCGTGCATGCCGGTGTCGACGACCAAGCGGGAGGCGCGGAACGCTGCGTAGCGCAGGTAGCCTAGGCGGCCGAGGGGATTGTTTTCGTACGCGCCGAGCTCATCCGCCAGCTGCTCTGCGTAAAGGCCCCATCCCTCGCTGAAAGCCGTGAAAGAGAGCAGTGCGCTGCGGATGAAGGGAATCGAGCCTTCCGCCTCTTGTTGGATCGAACCCTGCCAATGATGGCCCGGCACGCCCTCGTGGTAGCTCAGCGTCGGCAGGGTGAAGCGCGGCCATTCGGCGGTGTCACGTAGATTGATGTAGTAGGCGCCCGGCCGCGAGCCATCGAGCGCTGGGCTTTGATAATAGCCGCCAGGCGCCCCTGCTTCAACGTAAGGCGGCACGCGCTGGATCTCCATTTGCGCGCGCGCAAGCACGCCGAACGCGCGCGGCATCAGCGCCGTTATGTCCCGCACTTGCTGGTTGAGATCCGCCAGCAGCTGCGCGCGCCCTGCGTCCGTATTCGGATAAAGCTGATCAGGGCGGCGCGAGAGCGCCTGCACGCGCTCCCCGACTGTGCCGCGCGTCATGCCTTGCTCGCGGAGGATGGCGTCCATCTGGCTGTTGATTTCAGTCACCAGCTCCGCTCCCATCGTATGCACCTCATCGGGCGTCATGCGGGTAGTGGTGCGATAGGCTAGCGCGGTAGCGTAAATCTCGTCGCCGCGTGGGATGTGCCAAATGCCGGCATCGGGCGTGGCGCGTGGCCGGATGGCGCGCAGCGCTTCGATGAGGCGGCCATAGGCTGGGAGGATTTCGCTTTCGACGATGCCTTCCGCCCGCGCCACAAGGGCGGCGCGCTGAGCCTCGTCCAACCCTTCAGTTTGCGGCAGGCGCCGCACGAGGGTTTGCGTCAACACAGTGCCTGAGCGCCCGCCCGCAGCGAAGCCGGCGGCCTGCGAGATTGTAGCGTCGACGATGAAATCCGGGGGAATGATTCCGGCCGCGGCGTCAGCGTTCATCAGCTCCGTATCGACATCGAGTTGCCGGGCGAAGGCTGAAAGGCGCGCGAGGTAAGCTTCCGCTTCCTCGGCGGTGCGCAATGGGTGTTGCGCATCGAGGAATGAGGCCGTGCCGGAATATCCGTTGTGCACGCCCGTCAGCTGCGTGTTCACGTAAGGCGTGATGGCGCTGCCGCCGATGTCGTAGCTCAGGTTGGCGCGCTGATCGGTAAAGGAGGCGAGCACCACATCGTAGCTTATTCGGTCTCCCGCTGGCAGGCGATCGCGATCAATGCGGCGCAGGTCGCGGAGGGTGGTGTCGAGCAGGGCGATGTAGCTTTGCGTGCCGGCGTGCGAGTTATCGCTCAGCCGATCTACGAAGCGCCCGCCGGCCCGCTCCTCGCTAACGGCGAGCGCGGTGGCGAATTCCGGGCTTTGCCGTAGAATTTCCGTGGCTGTGCGGTCGAGCAGCGCGGCCAGCTGCGCACTCAATTGCTCCGGGCTTTGCGACTGGCACCCGGTCGCCAGCAGGGCCGCGCCTGCCGCGCCCGCGCCGAGCAGCGCACGCCGTGTCGTCAACATCATTGGCTTTCCCCCGCGAGTTTGGCGCGAAGCTTGCGCCGCCGCCGCTGGGGCGGCAACGACGCTTGCGACGAACGCGGGAAAGATTGAGCCCGGCGGCGGCTCAGTGCGAGGACGGGCCCGAGACTGTGGCGGCCCATTCCTGCATGATGCGCTCAAGCACCGAAAGCGGCACTGCGCCGTTGCGCAACATGATGTCGTGGAAGCTCTTGAGATCGAACTGGTCGCCCAGGGTCGCCCGCGCCTGGTCGCGCAGGCGATTGATCTCCAACCGGCCCACCATGTAGCTGCAGGCTTGGCCCGGCCACACCGCGTAACGCTCTATTTCTGTGGTGACGGAGCTCTCCTGATCGCCGGTGGCCTCCATCATCGAGCGGATCGCCTGTTCGCGGCTCCAACGGAGGTGGTGCATGCCGGTGTCCACGACGAGGCGCGAGGCGCGGAAGGTCGCCGACTGCAGGTAGCCCAGCCGCCCGAGTGGATTGGCGTTGTAGATGCCAAGCTCATCGGCGAGTTGCTCGGCGTAGAGCGCCCAGCCTTCGCTGAAAGCGGAAAAACCAAGCAGCGCGCGACGGATGAAGGGCATATCGCCGGCTTCTTGCTGGATCGAGATTTGCCAGTGATGGCCCGGCACGCCCTCATGATAATTCAGCGTGGGCAGCGTGAAGCGCGGCCATTCAGCGGTGTTGCGCAGGTTGATGTAATAGGCGCCAGGGCGTGAGCCATCGAGCGCGGCGCGCTGATAATAACCGCCTGGAGCGCCCGCTTCCGTGAACACCGGCACGCGGCGGATTTCCAGCGGCGCTTGCGCCAGCGTGTTGAAGGCGCGCGGCATCAGTGCGGTGATTTCGCGGGTCTGGGCGTTGAGATCGTCCAGGATTTGTTGGCGGCCGGCGTCGGTGTTGGGATAGAGCTGATCACGCCGGCGCGAGAGCGCCTGAATGCGCTGGGCCACGCTCCCACGCGTCATGCCCTGGGCGCGCAGTATCGCGTCCATCTCACTGTTGAACTGGGCGATAAGCTCTGTGCCAGTGCGATGGATTTCGTCAGGCGACATTTCAGTCGTCGTGCGACTGCGCAAAGCCGCGCGATACATTTCCGCACCCTGAGGGAGACGCCACACGCCCGCTTCATGCACGGCGCGTGGCCGCACGGCGCGCAGCGCATCCATTTGGCGCTGATACGCCGGCATCACCCGATCGCGCACCGCAGCCTCCGCGCGGGCGACGAAAGCCGCGCGCTCGCTTTCCGGCACTTCCGGGTTATCCGGCAGGCGGCGAGCCAGCGCTTGCACCAGATTGGTCTGACTTGGTGCGGTGCGTACGAAGGTGTTGAGCTGTTCTAGTGCGCGATCAATGGCGAAATCCGGCGGGATTACGCCTGCGCCGGCGTCTTCGCCGATGATGTTGGTTTCCTGATCGAGCTGGCCGACGAAACTTTCAATGCGGGCGATATAGGCTTCCGCGTGTTCGCGGGTGCGCAACGGGTGCTGCTCGCTTAGGAAGTCCGGCATACTTGAATAGACGCCAGTCAGTTGCGTGACCACATAGGGCGCCCCCGCGCCGCCGCCGGCTTCAAAGCGGCTGTTGGCGACTGAGTTTTCAAACGACGTGCGCACCACATCGAGTGTGACTGCGTCGGCGCTGGTGAGCGCGTTGCGATCAATCTGCGAAAGCTCGCGCACTGCGGTCTCCAGCATGGAGCGATAAGCGCGCTGGGCCTCCTTGGAGACATCCGAAACACGATCAATGTAGCGCCCGCCCGCCTGCGCTTCGCTGACCCCGAGCGAGGTGGCGCGCTCTGGCGAGCGGCGCAGAATTTCAATTGCGGTGCGATCCAAGAGCGCGGCGAGACTGGCGCCGGGGTCGGCTGGCGGCGTGGCGGTTGCGGCCGGCGTTTGGCAGCCTGCGAGCATCGCGGCGCCGGCGGCGCCCGCGCCCAGCAGCGCGCGACGAGAAAGCAGCATCATGGTTCCCCTCCAACTATGTCATTGTCCCTTAGACGGGCGCCGGAAGCGGCACAATTCGCGCATCGACGAATGGCGCGTGCTTCAGGTTTTTAGCCCCGCCACCACAGGAACATGGTCGCTCGGCCGTTCCCAAGAGCGGCAGGGAACATGGATATGGAACGCTTCGGCGCGCGATACTGCGGCGACGTCAGTCGTGGCCCAGATGTGATCAAGGCGTCGGCCGCGATTATTCTTGGTCCAGTCCGGGCTGCGATAGCTCCACCACGTGAACAGCTTTTCCGGATCGGGCCGATGCAAGCGCGCCAAATCGACGAAACCGCCTAGGTCACGCACGGCATTGAGACGATCTGTCTCTCCCGGCGTGTGGCTGACCACATTGAGCAGCTGCTTATGGCTCCAGACGTCATGTTCGCCCGGCGCGACGTTGAGATCGCCAACCAGCACTGTGGGCGTCGAGCCATTGCGCTTCTTATAGAGCGTCTTCATGCGATCGAGCACTTTGAGCTTATGCACAAATTTGGGGTTGGTCAGCTCCGGGACGTCAGCGCCGGCGGGCACGTAGAGATTATGCACCTCAATTCCGTCGACCTTAGCCGCTGCGATACGCGCTTCCTTTTTTGGGCAGATTGCCGGCGCTTCGACGGGCTCCAGCTTCACACGCGAGACAATCGCGACGCCGTGCCAACCCTTTTGGCCGACGACATGCATGTGCTTGTAGCCGGCCTCCTTGAACGCCTTGGAGGGAAACTCCCCGTCCCGGCACTTGATCTCCTGCAGGCACAGGACGTCCGGCTTAGCCTCCACCAGAAAGCGGCAGACCATGCCGATACGCAGGCGGACGGAATTGATGTTCCAAGTCGCGATTCGTAGCATGCGCCTGTCTGGCCTGGCTGCGGTGGGAAGTGCAAACAGAAGAGCCCCAGCCGCATTCAGCGACCGGGGCTCAAGCGCCTTGAGGGTCGGCGCAACTTACCGGCAGGGGAAAGCCGGCTTTCGGCCGCCGCTCTGGATTCGTCAGCGGGGGGGACGACGCCATCCAGGGGGATGATGCAGCGACCGATAAGTGGCATATACGCCACAGGCGCCAAAAAATCAAGGATCAGCCGGAGAAAGTTCTTGCCAGATGCAGCCCTTCGCGAGCTAGCGGCGCGGGTTGCGCCGGTTTTCCACGATGTCATCCAGGCGGAACAGGTTGCGGTCGAAGCTGCCCGGCTGGGTGACCTCCGAGAGCGAAATCCGGGTGCGCGCGCCGGTCGCGTCGATCACATCCCAGGATCGCAATTCCGCTTGCGGGCCAAAAAAGTTCAGCGTGATCTGGCCATCGGTTTGGCCGCTGCGGTCACGCGCGGTCACCATCGTCCATTGGCCCGATTGCGCCACGCGCATGACGCGTGCGTTGCGCTCTAGATCGACGCGTTCGCCCAGAATCAAGTTGAGCGGCGTGGAGCGGAGCGGGGTGCGATCGGTGGTGCGCAACGCCGTGTCGCGCAAGGCGACGACGCTGCCGTCGGAGACAATCAGCATGGTTGCCGGCGGATCGTATTCGAAGCGCAGTCTGCCAGGCCGCTGCAAATAGAAAGTTCCGGTGGCTTGGCCGCCGCCAGGCGAAGACTGCACGAACCGGCCTTGCATGCGCTGAACCCCATTGAGGGATTGATTCACCCGCGTCACGGCGGCGGCGCGCGCGGCGCCCTCAAGCGCCGTAATCTCAGGCGCGGCGGCCGGTGCGGGCGTACGAGGCCGCAGATCCTGAGCAAACGCGGTGGGCGCGCTCAGGGCGGCGGCGGAAAGGGCAAGAAGGGCGGTG
>JAEUMU010000047.1 GCA_016791325.1 Hyphomonadaceae bacterium | reverse complement strand
CTTCTTCGGATCCGCGCTATAGACGCCATCGACCTGCGTGCCTTTCAGCAGCGCATCGCATCCCATTTCCGCGGCTCTCAGAGCGGCGGCGGTGTCGGTGGTGAAGAACGGGTTGCCGGTGCCGGCCGCGAAAATAACGATCCGGCCCTTTTCCATGTGACGCAGCGCGCGGCGGCGGATATAGGGCTCGCACACCGTCACCATCGGGATCGCAGAAAGGACGCGCGCTTCCCCGCCGAGCGCTTCGATCGCGTTCTGCATGGCGAGCGCGTTCATCACCGTGGCGAGCATGCCCATGTAGTCCGCGCTGGCGCGCTCCATGCCCTTGGCGGCGCCCTGCATGCCACGAAAGATGTTGCCGCCGCCGATCACGAGGCAGACTTCCACGCCGGCGCCGACAGCGTCGTTCACCTCAAGGGCCATGCGTTCGCAAACCGAGGTGTCGATGCCGTACTGGCCCTCACCCATCAACGCTTCGCCGGATATCTTCAGCAACACCCGCTTGTAGCGCGGTTCCGCGGCGGACTTGGGCGAGGTTTCGGCGGAGCTCATGAACATCGTCCCATCAGCGACTTTCGCGCCACCATAACGCCACCGCCGCCGCTGGCGCAAAGCCTAACGGCGGCGGATTCTCGTTCACGCGTCAGGACTTGCCCGACATCGCGGCGACTTCCGCGGCGAAATCGTCCTGGCGCTTCTCGACGCCCTCGCCCACCGCAAAGCGGATAAAGGCTTTGATTGTCACTGGAGCGCCTATGACCTTGGCGGCCTCGGCAACCGCGGCTTCCACCGTTTGGTCCGGATTCAGAACGAATGCCTGCTTCGTCAGCACGGATTCTTCGAAGAACTTCCGCATCCGGCCTTCGATCATCTTGTCGAGCACCTGCTGCGGCTTGCCCTGGGCCTTGGGGTCTTCCTTGAGCTGTTCAAGCAGCACGGTTTTCTCGCGCTCGATGCGTTCCGCTGGAATTTCGCTTTCGGACAACGCCAACGGACTCGCCGAGGCGATGTGCATGGCGATCTTCTTGCCGAGCGATTCCAGCGCCGCCTTGTCGCCGGTGGATTCCAGCGCCACGAGCACGGCGATGCGACCGAGCGTCTCCGAACCGTCCACCTTGGAGTGGACGTAAGCGGCGACCACGCCGTCCTGCACGTTGAGCTTGGCCGATCGGCGCAACGTGATGTTCTCGCCGATCGTGGCGATCAGTTGCGTCACCGCCTCCGAAACCTTCTGTCCTTCATGAACGCTATCGAGCAGCGCGGCGTGATCGCCAGCTTTCAGCGCCAATTTTGCGAACGCGTCGGCCGACTTCTGGAAGTCGGCGTTGCGGGCGACGAAGTCGGTTTCTGAATTGAGCTCCACCACGGCGCCGTGCTGCGCGGCGAGCGCAATCGCCACGATGCCTTCGGCCGCCGCGCGGTCAGCCTTCTTGGCAGCTTTCGACAAGCCCTTGGCGCGCAGCCAATCGATGGAAGCCTCGAGATTGCCGTCGTTGGCCTCGAGCGCCTTCTTACAATCCATCATGCCCACGCCGGTTTTTTCGCGTAGTTCTTTGACGAGCGCAGCGGTGATTTCCGCCATGACTTACTCCTTCGGATAGCGCAGCGAGCCAACGCGCTGACGCGCGCCGGCTCTAATGCGCGCGATATTCAGACGATCAGTAATTCGCGCCGGTCGGGCCATCCATCGGGCTTTCGACCGGCGTGTGCTCTCGTTCGCGAACCACAGGCTCAACCGGCGGCCGTGAAGAGGCGCCGATATCCGCGCCGCCGCGGACCTGCGCTTCGGTAAGGCCGTCGAGCACCGCATCGGCGATCAGATCACAGTAGAGTTGGATGGCGCGCGCAGCGTCATCGTTGCCCGGGATCGGGTAGGTGACCTCATCAGGATCGCAGTTCGAGTCGACCACCGCCACCACTGGAATGCCGAGCTTGCGGGCTTCCTGAATGGCGATCGCTTCCTTGTTGGTGTCGATCACGAACATCAGGTCCGGGATGCCGCCCATCGAAGCGATGCCGCCCAACGAGCGGTCGAGCTTGTCGCGCTCGCGGGTGAGGTTCAGCACTTCCTTCTTGGTCAGGCCGACTGCGCCGCTTGAGATCGTTTGCTCCAGCTCGCGAAGGCGCTGAATAGATTTTGACACCGTTTGCCAATTGGTGAGGGTGCCGCCGAGCCAGCGCTGATTGATGTAGTATTGCGCGCAGCGTTGTGCCGCGGCCCTGATGTGATCGGCGGCCTGGCGCTTGGTGCCCACGAACAGGATACGCCCGCCGCTCGCGGCGACCTCGCGCACCTTGACGAGCGCGGTGTGCAGCAGCGGCACAGTCTGTGATAGGTCGAGGATGTGGATGTTCGACTTCTCGCCGAAGATGAAGCGATCCATCTTCGGGTTCCAACGGTGGGTCTGGTGACCAAAATGCGCGCCAGCTTCCAAGAGCTGACGCATGCTGAACTCAGGCAGCGCCATGTCATTCTTCTCCGGTTTGCCGCCGTGGGAAGTACCAGGCCACCAAAGGCCCTGGACCGGATGGAGGCGACGGCCGCTTTCAGACCGCCCCGCCGTTCCCACGTGCGAAGTGAGGCGCGGATATAGGCAAGAGGTGGGAAAAGCGCAACCCAGCCCTATCGGTTGGCGCCCCGGAGAGGATGATAACGGTCCCGGAGGCGGGTCTGGCGGGACACGAGTGGCTGCTCCTGGCCCTCGATAAGCACCACCGCCGGCGCGCTGGTGACGTTTAGCGGATCGCCGTCCCAGATTACCACATCCGCTAAATAGCCGCGCTCCAGCCGCCCCAGGCGGTCACCGACCCCGAAAATCTCGGCCGGGCCGCGTGAAACGGCCGCAAAGGCGGCGTCCCAAGTCAGGCCATGGGCTACAGCGTTGCCGGCCAATTGCAGCACGAGCCGCGCCTGGTGGGCGTCGACGGTGCCGGGGCTGGGGGCGAGGGCGATGCGCACGCCGGCGGCATGCAGCAAGGCGGCGTTATCCGAACGTGACGCGAGCCGCTCGAACCGGTCAGGCAGGTTCTGCAGCGGGTCGACGATTACGGGGATGCCGGCCCGCGCGAGATCCTCCGCAACCTGCCACGCTTCCGCGCCGCCGTGGATGGCAAAGCGCAGGCTGGGGTTCGCGCGCTTGAAGGCGATGAGTTGACGGATATCGGCGGCGCGTTCGGCGTGAACTAAGAACATGCCTTGGCCGCGGGCGAAGGGCTGCAACGCGGCAGCGTCGATCTCATTCAGCACCGCCCCACCCTGGCCGCTTCGATAGCGGCCAGGATACTCGCGCGCGTCGCGCAGGGCTGCTTCAAAGGCAGGCCAGACCGCGGCGCGCGAGCCGCCCGTGCGCGTGGCGCCGGCCTCGCCCAGTTCAGCGACCATGAAGGCCGGCGGCGCACAGTGGCTATCGCCCGCCCCGCTCAGCGAGTACATACCACCGCTGCCGCCAAACATGGTCGCCTACTTACTGGGGTCGATCGCGGCGCGCGTCTCCCCC
>JAEUMU010000246.1 GCA_016791325.1 Hyphomonadaceae bacterium | reverse complement strand
GCGCTCAGCGAGGTCAGCCATTTCGTGGCTGATCTGCGCCAAACCTTTTGTTTCCGCGGCGCGGATGATCGGCGTGATCAGGCCGCCGCGGATGGCGACTGCGACGGCGATATCGGCATGGTGATGCATGGCGATGCCGTCAGGCGTGTAGCTGGCGTTGGCCTCCGGCACGATCTTCAATGCAAGCGCAGCGGCCTTGATGCACATATCGTTGACGGAAATTTTCACGCCCTGCTCGGCAAAGCGCTTGTTGATGTCAGCGCGCGCTTTCAGCAGGCCGTCAATCTCGATGTCGATCGTCAGCGGGAAATGCGGAATATCTCGAAATGAATCCGTCATGCGGCGCGCTATGGTTTTGCGCATCATGTCGAGCGGCACGAGATCATAGCTGCCGCTCGGAATGCCCATCTGCTCAAGCGAACGCGCCGGCGGCTTCGCGGCGGACGGGCGTGCGACTTCACGGGACGGCTGAGCTTGCGCGGGCGGCGCTTGTTGGGATTGGGCGGGCTGCGCTTGGTGCTGCGGGGCTTGCGCACTCGTCGCGCCCGCGGACGCCTCAATGTCGGCCTTGACCACGCGGCCGTTCGGCCCGGACCCCTTGAGCCCAGCAAGGTCGATACCGCCTTGCGCGGCAAGGCGGCGCGCCAGCGGAGAAGCCAGGGTTCGCGATTTCTGCTCCGCGGTAGCAGGCGTACCAGTAGGTGAGGCCTGAGGTGGCGCTTTCGGCGGCGCGATCTCTTTCTTCGCTTCCGCTGCTGGCGCGTGCGCCGCTTTCGCCGCCGGATTCTCCGCGCCATCACCCTTCAGGCGCGCGATCGGCGTGTTCACTTTCACGCCTTGCGTCCCTTCTGCGACCAGCAATTCCTCGATCACGCCCTCATCGACGGCCTCGACCTCCATGGTCGCTTTATCGGTTTCAATTTCCGCGATGACTTGGCCAGGCTCGATCGTGTCGCCGACCTTCACGTGCCATTTCGCAAGATTGCCCTCCTCCATAGTAGGCGAAAGCGCGGGCATAGTGATCTGCGTGGACATTAATTCGCTTTCCGTGATTGCAGCGCGACGTTGACAACGTCGGGCTTCCAGCGGTGCAGGAAGGTCATATAGGCTAGAACGGCGTAAACGGAGATCATGCCGATCCACAAGAGGGCGCGCACAAAGCGATCAACGCCCCCAACTGCGTTGCTCAGCGCTGCGCGCCCGGCTGCAGTAAGTTCACCCGCCGCTTCGATTTCGCGCAATCGCGCAATTAATCCGGCGTGCGTGCCCTCGGCCCCGATCATGACCACCAGAAGCAGCAGCAAGATGAGCGAGACGAACGCGAACGCGCCGAGGCGCGCGATCAGCATGGCGTCGCCGACGAAATAATTGAGCGCGACGATATAAGCCGAAACCACGGTGAAAATGAGCGACACACCCAACAGAAGGATGCTCATGTATTCCACCAATTGCTCTACAACCTCGCCTTCAGTCATGACTCCGCTCCGCACTCGGTGAGGGTCAAAGGCGTCCAGCGGGATGTGCGCCGGGCAATCCGCTCGGCGGCGGTTTCGCCTTCAAGGTCAGAGAGCGCTGCCGGGCCGTCTTTCAACTCCGCTATCTGCGCGCCAACGACGTTCAGCACGCCAATTTGCCCACGAGCGCTTTCCATGCTGGTGGCCACATACGTCCCGCAAATGGGGCAGATGAGGAAATCCGCGCTCTTGTGGCCAAAGCGATAGCGGACGAGCTTGTGTGTGCTGACGACAGAGAGCCTGCCGTGCGGATCGCTGGCCGATTTCACACCGCGAGAGGCGCAAAACCCGCACCCGTCTCGCCGCAGCTGGACGGGCGCTTCGGTTTCATAGACGGCGCTCACCGCGCCGCAATGGCAGGCGCCGCGATAGATCACCGGTAGGTCACAGCCTTCACAGCGTCCACGATCTTATCCACGTTCGGCAGCGCCAGCGCTTCGAGATTGGCGGCGTATGCCAGCGGTGCATCGACTTGGTGGACGCGCGTGGGCGGCGCATCAAGATAATCGAACGCTTCGCTGGTGACGCGCGCAGCGATTTCGGCGCCCACGCCGGATTGCGCCCAGCCTTCCTCCACAGTGACGATCCGGTTGGTCTTCTTGACGCTTTCGATGATGGTGGCGCTATCGAGCGGGCGCAATGTGCGCAGGTCGATCACCTCAGCGTCGATGCCCTGTTCGGCCAGTTGCTCCGCCGCCTTCAGCGCGAGACCCACCATGCGCGAGTGCGCAGTGATGGTGACGTTGGCGCCCACGCGGCGGACTTTCGCCTTCCCGATCGGCACGATCCAATCCGGCACGTCCGGAACCTCAAACTCCACGCCATAGAGCATTTCGTGCTCAAGAAAGACGACCGGATTGGGGTTGCGGATTGCCGCCTTGAGGAGCCCCTTCGCATCGGCGGCGTCATATGGCGCAATCACGATCAGGCCGGGGATGTGGCTGTACCAGGATGAATAATCCTGGCTGTGCTGAGCGGCGACGCGCGCAGCCGCGCCGTTCGGCCCACGGAACACGATACTCGACTTAATCTGACCGCCCGACATGTAGAGCGTCTTGGCGGCCGAATTGATGATGTGGTCGATCGCCTGCATGCCGAAGTTCCAGGTCATGAACTCGACAATCGGCTTTAATCCGGCCATCGCCGCGCCAACACCCAAGCCCGCGAAACCGTGTTCGGTGATCGGGGTGTCGACGACGCGCTTGGGGCCAAACTCGTCCAGCAGACCGCGCGAGACCTTGTACGCGCCTTGATACTGCGCGACCTCTTCACCCATCAGAAAGACGCTCTCATCCCGGCGCATTTCCTCCGCCATTGCATCGCGGAGCGCATCACGCACCGTGAGTTTGAGCGTCTGCGTTCCAGCGGGCGCTTCGACTTCGGGCTGGGGTGTTGGCGTTGAGATCCTGGTCGGCTGTTCTTGCTTAGTCGCTTTCTCGCGCGCCGCAGGCTTCTCCGCCTGTTTTGTTTCTTGCCTTGGCGGGGCGGCGGCGACTGCCCCGTCCAGAACGGCGATCGGCGTGTTCACCTTCACGCCTTGCGCGCCTTCTTGGACCAGCAATTCGGTCACTGTGCCTTCATCTACGGCCTCGACCTCCATCGTGGCCTTGTCGGTCTCGATCTCGGCGATGACCTGGCCGGGTTCGATCTTGTCGCCGACTTTGACCAGCCATTTGGCGAGATTGCCCTCCTCCATCGTCGGCGAGAGCGCGGGCATGAGGATTTGCGTCATCAGGCGATGATCCCGAACAGACTAAGGAAAATGAGCACGCAGCCGATCACGCCAGCAAGCCAGAACAGCGGGCGCACAATCGGCCAGCCGAACGCATACCAAATGGCGTGGCCGAGGCGCGACCAGAAGAAAACCTGCGCGCCCAGCACCGTCCATTGGTTGGAGATATCTGCAATCGCCGCGATCAGGATGAGCGGGACGAAAAACCACAGATTCTCGCGGTAATTGTCGGTCAGGCGCTTCATGCGCAACTGGGCCACGCTTGGCGGCTTCAGGTTGTCGCGATTGTTGGCCATGGCGAGGCCGCCATTGGTCTGGATGCCCGTGAAGGCTTGCGCCAACACCACCACGAAGAATAGCGCGATGGTGTAGGCGAGATACGTGAGTTCAACGGTCATGGCTTCCCCCCTCGACCTAGGCGTCGATGTAAACGTCTGTGAGTAGTTCGCTCGGATCGGGCTCAGGGCTCTCTTGCGCGAACTCAGCGCTGGCGCTGACGACGCCGCGAATGTCGCGGTCGATTTCCTTCAGGCCATCCTCAGTGGCATGGCCGGCATCGATCAGCAGCTTCTTCACGTGCTCGATCGGATCGTGCTTGGCTTTTTGCTCCTCGACCTCTTCCTTGGTCCGGTATTTCGCCGGATCGGACATGGAATGGCCGCGATAGCGATAGGTTTTCATCTCCAGAAGATACGGGCCCTCGCCTGCGCGCGCGCGTTCCACGGCCCGCTTGCCGGCTTCGCGCACGGCGATGACATCCATGCCATCCACCTCTTCGCCGGGAATGTTGAAGCTCACGCCGCGTTTGTAGAGATGAGTTTCAGAGGATGAGCGCTGGATCGACGTGCCCATCGCGTACTGGTTATTTTCGACGATGTAGACCACTGGCAGCTTCCAGAGCGCCGCCATATTGAAGCTCTCATAGACTTGGCCCTGATTAGCCGCACCATCGCCGAAATAGGTGAGGCAGACCTTTCCATCACCGCGGTAATAGTTGGCGAAGGCGAGCCCGGTGCCGAGTGAGACTTGCGCGCCCACTATGCCATGGCCGCCATAGAAGGCCTTCTCGATGCTGAACATGTGCATCGAGCCGCCCTTGCCCTTAGAATAGCCGCCGCTGCGGCCGGTCAATTCGGCCATCACGCCGTTCGCCGTCATGCCCGCGGCCAGCATGTGCCCGTGATCGCGATAGGCGGTGATGACCTGATCACCCTCCTTCAACGCCGCCTGCATACCGACGACGACCGCTTCCTGGCCGATGTAGAGATGGCAGAAGCCGCCGATCAACCCCATGCCGTAGAGCTGGCCGGCGCGCTCCTCGAAGCGGCGGATCAGCAGCATGTCGCGATAGTATTGAAGCAGCTCTTCCTTGCCCGCCTCAGCGGTGTGCTTGCCATTCGCCTTGGCCGCAGCCTGACCCATGTTTGTCATCCTCCAACACAGAGCTAACGCCGCGCCCGCGCGCGGTGTCCACCGGTTGCGACGCGTTCCTCTTATGCGGGAATGACTTGGCTCGCCAGGGAGCGTTGCGATGCTGCATTGCAGCAGAACCTACTCAACTGCGAAAACGAGTTCCTCGCGATTGCCCGCCGCAAGTGTGACGCGGGCGCGCTCGTCCAGATAGTCGAGATCAAGACTCTCGGGACGCATGCGAGCGGCCCGCGCTTCCAAGGCCGCGCGCTGGCCCTCCAGCCGATCCAGGCGCTGTTCCAGCGAGCGCTCCTGCGCCTGGAGGTCAACATAGGCAATCAGACCTTGGCGGCCGGTGACGGCATGGGCGCCCAGATAAATAATCGCGCCGCCCAGCACGATCCCCAGCACGGTTGCGCCACCCTTAGACATCGTCTCGACCCCGAATCGGCGGGACGCTGTGGGAGTTCGGTAAAGGAATCGTTAAGACTCAAAAATATACTGGTTTTGTTCTATTCATTTATAATCATGTACTTAGGCTAGCACCACTAGGGCTTGTCGTGAACGAAACAAGTCCCGCCACAGCCGCTTGGGTCCGTCGCTAGGAAAATTTTTCTTAGGCAAATCGCACAACAGCGGGCGTAGCAAAGTATGTGCGGCGCTGTAGGCATGGCCGCTCGCACGCCGTCACGTGAGCGTTAAGGGGTTAGAGCGCTCCCAGTCGGAAGCTGGGGTGATGATTCGATATCGCCGCAGGTTCTGGCTCATTGCCGCGTGCCTCTCAGCGGTTGCGGGGTTTGTCGATGCGCTCGCGTTCGTGGAACTCGGCGGATTTTTCGTTTCGTTTATGAGCGGCAACTCCACGCGCCTTGGCGTGGGCATCATTCAAGCGCCTCAGCACGCGGCTGTCGCCGGTGGACTGATCGCTGCGTTCGTCGCCGGGGTGATGGTGGGCGCGTGGGTGAACCGAGAGAATAGCGCGGCCAGCGTCCCCGTCGTCGCGGCCGTGAGCGTCATGCTTGCGCTTGCGGCGACACTGGCTGGCCTCGGCTTCACCGGCGCGGGGGTCGCTCTCCTGGCTGTAGCCATGGGCGCCGAGAACGCCGTCTTTCGACGCGACGGCGACGTGAGCATTGGACTGACCTACATGACAGGAACGCTGGTGAAGCTCGGCCAACGGCTGACCGATGCGTTGCGCGGCGGCCCCCCATTCGCGTGGACACCTTACCTCCTGCTCTGGACCGGGCTGGCGGCAGGCGCGACGGCGGGCGCATGGGCGCACGCGCGTATCGGCCTCGCAGCCATCTGGCTGGCGGCGACCGCTATGGCCGCGCTGGCGTTGCTGATGTGGCGTATGCCGAAAGGCGACTAGCGGCCAACGATCGTTCCAGCGCCCGCGTATTCGCCCGTCTCGCCGAGAATTTCGGCAATCCGGATGAGCTGATTGTATTTGGCGGTGCGATCGGAGCGCGCCAACGACCCAGTTTTGATCTGCCCGCAATTGGCGGCCACAGCGAGGTCGGCGATCGTGCTGTCTTCGGTTTCGCCGCTTCTGTGGCTCATCACTGCGCTGTATCCGGCGCGTTGGGCCATTTCGACTACATCGAGCGTTTCGGTGAGCGTGCCGATCTGATTGACCTTGATGAGAATGGAATTGGCGAGCCCTTTTTCCATTCCCATGGCGAGGCGCTCCATATTGGTGACGAACAGATCATCGCCCACCAACTGGCACTTATCGCCGATCAATTCGGTCAGCGCGCGCCAACCCTCGAAATCGTCTTCCGACATGCCGTCCTCTATCGAGACGATCGGATAGCGGGCGACGAGATCGGCGAGATATTGCGCGTGCTGTTCGGGTAAGAGCGACTTGCCCTCCCCTTCAAGCTCGTACTTGCCCTTCTTGAAATACTCTGTGGACGCGCAATCGAGGGCGAGCGCAATGTCTTCGCCCGGCGTATAGCCGGCCTTCTCAATGGACTTGAGAATGAAGCCCAGCGCTTCATCAGCGCTGGCGAGATTTGGTGCGAAGCCGCCCTCATCGCCGACATTGGTGGCGTGGCCCGCTTCTTTGAGTTGCTTCTTCAGCGTGTGGAATACTTCAGCGCCCATCCTCACGGCGTCAGCCATGCTCTCAGCGCCGATTGGCATGATCATAAGTTCTTGGATGTCGATAGGATTATCGGCATGAGCGCCGCCATTAACGATGTTCATCATCGGGCACGGCAGCACGCGCGCCTGGACGCCGCCGAGATAGCGAAACAGCGGCTGGCTCGCAGCAATCGCAGCAGCCTTTGAAACGGCCAGAGACACACCGAGAATGGAATTGGCGCCAAGGCGCGCCTTGTTCGGCGTGCCGTCCAACTCGATCAGGGTAGCGTCGATGCGGCGCTGATCTTCAGCATCCATGCCGAGAATGGCGTTGGCGATTTCGCCGTTGACCGCCTCTACCGCATCGCGAACGCCCTTGCCCAAATAGCGGTCCGGCTCGCCATCGCGCTTCTCGACCGCCTCATGCGCACCGGTCGACGCGCCGGAGGGCACAGCCGCGCGCCCCATCGAACCGTCTTCCAGAAGTACATCGACCTCCACAGTCGGATTGCCGCGGCTGTCGAGGATCTCTCGGCCAAGAATG
This sequence comes from Hyphomonadaceae bacterium, assembly GCA_016791325.1. Lineage (GTDB taxonomy): Bacteria > Pseudomonadota > Alphaproteobacteria > Caulobacterales > Aquidulcibacteraceae > Vitreimonas. Next base: position 11,860 of record JAEUMU010000246.1, on the reverse strand, counting down.
TCGGCGATGCCGGTCATGGGGCCCCCCCTGGGTTACGCTTAAAGGAACGCGTGTTTGGAGCGCGGGCGCGGCCAAAACGCAAGGCGAACCCGCGCAGAGGGCGTATGCGCTTTAGGCGCAACCCTCCACGTAGAGAATTTCAGGCCCTCCAGCGTGAACGCGCGCGACCCGTCCAGCGGCGTCGACCTCAAAACGCAAGCCGCTCCGATTGGCCTCTGCCCAGACGATTAGATCGTGAGCGGGTGGCGGATCATATTTCGCCGGCTCTTCAATGACGCCCTGGTATGCCGTGCGCACCTCGGCGTCGGTCGAGCCGACGCCGACATTTTGGAGCGTGCGCGTTCGTGGCGCCTCATCGCCGGCGGTGATCCGGACGAGCCGATCCCCCTCGAACATCAGCCAAAGCTGATCACCGTCCGTGGTGCGAAAAGGCTGCTGTGAGCAGGCGCGGGGTACACCCTCTTCGATAGCGGGCGCGTTCAGGGACTGGCCCGAGGCCTGGCGGGCCTCGGCAAGCGACATGCCCACCCGCAGCGGCTCATTGCCCTGCTCCGTTAAAGCGGGTACAGAGACGTCACGGGCGCCCTGAGTTGGAGGATCGAACTGGCAGGCGCTGAGCGCCAGGGCGCCTAACGCCGCCGCCAGCGCCCTCAAAGGCTCAATCTTCCTGGGGGGGAAGCACTTGCTTGCCGCGATATCGACCTGTTTTCAGGTCGATATGGTGCGGACGGCGCAGTTCGAGGGATTCCTTGTCCTCGACGTAGGTATTCTTCGCCAGCTTATCGTGCGAGCGGCGCATGCCGCGCCGGGAGGGCGAGGTTTTTCGCTTCGGAACGGCCATTGCCGGAAAACTCCTGGACCCGCGTGCGGCGGGAAAGCGGGGCGGATAGCCGAAACAGCGCCTCGGGGCAAGGCCGTAGACCCCGCCCAGAGCACAGGAAGCGGTTGTGGAGGCTCCCCAAGGACGGTCGAGAGGGCTAGCGCCGCCGCCGGATGTTCAGGAACAAGCGGTCCTGGGCCGCCCCGCCGCCTGGAAGCGCGAGCTGGCCGATAAAGATGTCAGGGCGGCCATCACCGTTAAAGTCCGCCACTTCGACCGTGATGCTCGTGCCGGGGACATCCACTCCAAGCGCTTGGACGGTGACGTCTGAAAAGCGCCCGCCGCCGTCATTGGCGTAGACGCGCACCGACCCGCCATTGCCTTGGACCAGATCCAGGTCGCCATCGCCGTCCAGATCAGCGAAGGCGGCGTCCAAAGAGAGCAAATCCCCCTGGGGAAGCCGCGCGGCCGTGCCATCGCTGAAACGACCGCGCCCGTCATTGATGAAGAGCCGATCCTGCGGCGCCCTTCCCTGCCAAGAGACGTGCGCGAAATAGAGATCGAGATCGCCGTCGCCATCGACATCAGCGGGGACAACTTTGCGCGCCTCGACATTGCCGGGCGCAGGCAGGCGCGCACGACTTTCATCCTCGAAAACCCCCGCGCCATTATTGATCCAGAGCGCATGGCCGCCTTCCAAGCCCAGCACGATATCCAAATCGCCGTCGCCATCGGCGTCAAAAAACTGGACGTCTTGCGCCACGGCCGCTTCGCGCGGAATTCGCGCCTCCGTCTCATCGATGAAACCACCGCGGCCATCATTGATGAGCATGCGATCCTGCCCATCGCCTGAGATGATCAAGTCGAGCGCACCGTCGCCGCTAACATCGGCATGAGCGACGGCGTTGGCGACTGTGTCCGGCAGCGCGCCGTTGCGGCGCTCATAGCGATTGCCGCCCAGGCCGCGATAATATTGATGCACATTGCTGCGCCCTAAGCGCACGTCGTCCTCGGTGACGATGACGAAGTCCGGCACGCCGTCTCCATCGAAATCCGCGATCGAAACATCCTCGGAATCTTTCATCAGCGCTCGCTGGATGTGCGCGGGACGGACCAGTTCGGACTCTGGTATTGGCGGCAAGGCGCCTTCCGCCAACACGAATCGCCCACCGCCATCGTTGAGCAGGATGCGGTTGGCCCGCCATTCCTGCGGCGTGACCAGATCGAGATCGCCATCGCCATCTAAATCGGCGGCGACGGCATCCATTGTCGCGTAGCCAGCTTCGGGCGCCGGCGGCAGATGGGTTCCGGTAACGTCGCGGAACCAAGGATCGGCCGCGGCCGAACAAGCCACGCCCCAAGCACAGGCTGCAAGAAGGCCAATCCGCATGCTGTTTCCTCTGCGGACAAACTCCGCAGTGGTGCGAGCGGGAGCGACAGCGGTGCGACGAGCGGGAGTTGGGATGCGACGTGCGCCCAATGAGGCGCGTCCCTTCGGGTCGTGGCCGGCGAGTTGGCGCGGAATGGGCGCAACCCTCTCTTCCGATTCAGGCGTCGGCGTGAATGCTCACCGGAACGCCAGGCAATGGCGTTCGGGCGAGGCGAAATTGCCGTCTGCTGGCGCTTCTAATCACGCCTTGAACAATGTGCAGCACCTCTGTTTCGATCAGATCAGGTTCCGGGCGGCGGATCGTGGTGAAGGCGCATGGCTCATGGCGAACGCGCTGAGAAAGCGTGCCGCTGGTGACAGAGAGCGCGCGCGTGCCGATCAGGCGGGCGGAAGCGAAGTGCAAATGGCCGCTCAGCAGCAAATCCGCGCCGGCCTCGATAAGCGCCTCCTGCGCGCGCGCTCCTCCGATGGTTATGCCCTTGATCGGCGCGTCGTTAGGCCAGTCGAGGGGATGATGGGTCGCCACGATACGCAGCGCCCCAGGCGCCGCACTTTGCAAGGCGGCGGCGGCTATAGCTGTCTGACCGCGTGAGATCGCCCCTTGCGCCCAGTTGGCGCGCAATTGCCAACCACGTGCGGTATTGACCGGAACGATGCTCCACTCCGGCGCATGCCAAGGTTCTAACCGCACGCCGTGCGCAGCATCGCGGAAGCGCGCCCATGGAAAGAACGCCCGCCCGAGGAGATTAAAGTACGGGACGTCGTGATTGCCGGGGGTGAGCAAGACCGGCGCGGAAAGTTCACGCATCCAGGCGCACGCATCGTTAAGCTCGCTGCGGCGGCCATCGCGCGAAATATCTCCCGTAATGATGACGGCGTCGGGCTTTTCGGCATCGATGTGGGTGGCCGTGGCTTTCAGGGCCGCCTTATCCTCGCAGCCGAAATGTAGGTCTGTCAGGTGGACGAGCTTCAATGCTACTATTCCGTATTGAGCGCCAAGACGCGCACGCCGATGCGATCATAGGTGATGCGCACGCGGGAGAAAAAGGTGCGCGGCTCTCCATCGAGCGTCGCGGGAATGACGCCGGAGGAGCCAATATCGCCGGTGAAGCACGGCGAGACCTCGACGGCAGGATCGGTGCGCCAGCCATCGCCAAGCGCGCGCACGCTGACCCGCGCCAGATCGATGAAATGCGCGGCGGTGAGGCGGACCCATTCCAATCCCTCGCCTTCGGTGCGGCCGGAGAACGCCGGCAGCAGCACGCCGATGGCCTCAGCTTTCCGCAAGCGCTCCTGATCGTGGCGCGCGCGCAAACCGCGCGTAAACGCCCGGCGAAGGAAATGCCGGAAACGGCCGAACGCTTGCAACACCCGACCTTCGCGCATTGCTTCCCGGGCGCGCGCAAGCACCGTGGGCGCGCCAAACATGGCGGCCACGAAGAAGCGCTCGCCATTGGCGCGCCCCGCGGGTAGCCGGCGCACCACGCCGTGCGATAACGCCGCCGCAAGGGCCTCAGGCCAAGCGAGATCGCCGAGCAACGCCTTCGGCAGGATGTTCAGCGTGCCGCCCGGCAGCAGAAGCAACGGCGGGCCGTCGGCGGGGGCGAGCGCGGCCGCGCAGCGCGCAGTGCCGTCCCCTCCCAGCACTATGATCACATCGAATTGGTCCGCGCGCGCAAACAAACGCCGTGTGATCTTATCGGCGCCTACTATGGCGTAGCGTTCAACGCCACTCTCCGTCAGCGCCGCACTAAGACGCTCCCCGTCTCCAGGGGAAACGCTGCCCGCTTTCGGGTTGAAAAACACAAGGGCGGTGCGAAATCGCGCCGGTTTAGGCGAGGCTTCGGGCGCGGCGGCGAGTTGGGAACTCATGCGGGAACCCAACGCCGACTTAGGCGCTGGGTTCCCTGCGATCAGTTGAAGCGAATGGCGCCGCCCATGCTTGCAGCGGTCCGCCCCCGCTGGGCGCCGCCGACGACACTGATGTCCCCGCCCATGGAGGCGGAAGCTTCAGCGGTTTGGCTGGCATTGACCCGCACTTCGGCGCCCATGGAGGCGCTGACATTGGCCGACGCGCATGCAAACTGCGCAGCGTTGACGCTGGCGCCCATTGCCGCGGACACGTCCACATGCGCGCAAGTTCCGCTGACGCGGATGGCAGCGCCCATAGCCGCCGCCAATGCCATATCGTCCGCGACGACATTTTCGGCTCGCACCGTGGCGCCACGCGCCGCGGAGATGCTGCTCAGGCGCGGCGCCGTAACGCGCACGACGGCGTCAAGCCGCGGGTTGCCGAACCAGGGGCGGTTCGTCATGTGAATGCGCAGGGTATCGCCATCCATACGGGTGGTGATGCGCGCTGCGTCATCACCTGTGACGGTCACGGCATAGGATGGCCCGGTCATCACCTCTACCAGCACGGCGTCGCTGGCGGCGATGGCGCTGAAATTGGAGACGTCGCGTGGTTGCGCACTCGCCGGCAGCGCAAGCGCGCCGAGCACGAGGACGCATGCAATCAATTTTCTCATGGGTGATCCTTAGCGGGCGCGGCGGAAAGTGCCGCCGGATGAAAGTTCGACGGAACCGATATTTGCGTCACCTTGGGCGGTGATATTGCCACCGCTTGACGCATCAATGTCGAGCCGACCCGTGGCGTGCACGCGCACGCGAGCGCCAGAGGACGCTTCCACAGCGCCGGCTTCACAACGCAAGGATGATGCATCAAGGTGGGCGCCGCTTGAGGCGTCGGCCACGAACGCCGCGCAGGTTCCCGCGACATTCAGGTGTGCGCCGGAGGACGATTCCAAGGAAATTTGACGTGCTTGCACGCCACTGGCGGCGATCCGCGCACCGCTGGAGGCATCGAGGCCGCGCAGATCGGGCATGGTGACGTGAACCACGGGGCGGGTATTGCCGCGCCAACGCCAGTTGCGCTGAGGTTCGATAATTAGAACGCCCCCGGCGACACGCGTCACCACGCGGTCGGCGTTGGCGCCGCGCACGTCGACGCTGAAGCCTGACCCCACGGCGATCTCGACCTGCGTTCCAGCGCTGGCGGAAACCCGATCAAACCCGCTTAAGGGGCGCATCTCGGCGGCGGCGATCGAGCCGAAAAGGACGGCGCCGCCAGCGGCGGCTGCGAGCAATAATCTCATGGGTCTCCCCTGCCATGGGCCCACTAGGGGCATTCTACCGGGAGATGCGCCCGATGGCTCGGCTGGATGCACGAGACGCTAAGTAATTCTACCTTGGCGGAAATCCCGGGCGATGGCGGCAAGCATCTGCGGGGCGGATTGACGGTCGAACCCGACCGCAGCGGTGTAATCCACAAGGGCGGCGTGCTCGCTCTCGTCGAAGGCGCCATCGGCAACGAACACCGCCAGCAAGGCTTTCAGCAACGCCACCTTCTGCTCGTGGCTGAACTGGTTCGAGCGAGCGGCAAGAAAGGCCACCAATTCTTCCTTGCTCAGCCGCGCTGCGCGGAGCGTGCTTTCCACCTCGCCCGGCGAGGGGGCGGCGCCGGTCGCTTCGGCGAGCGCGGCGGCGATGGCGGAAGCCTCTGCATCGCTCACGCGCCCATCGAGACGGGCGGCATTTGCAAGCACCTCCCGCACATAATCGGCGTAGCGGCCGCCTGTCGCGCGCTGGGTCTTGCCGGCGCGCAAACGACGCACCGCCGAGCGCAGGCCTATCCAGGCAATGACGATAACGATGAGGACCAAGAGCGCGAGCGCCGCCTGGCCGCCGCCTTCATTGCTGGCGCTCGCTGGAGCGGAGGCTGTGCTGAGCCAAAGCATGATGCCCACCACTGGCATGTGTTTGTGGGGGCGTCCAGCAGAGCCAAGGTTTTGGAGTCCGCGCCGGCTTCTTAAACCAACCGGCTTTGCTCCACTGCGGCTGCGATGAAACTCGCGAACAAGGGATGCGGCTCAAACGGGCGGCTCTTGAGTTCCGGGTGATACTGCACGCCGATGAACCAGGGATGATCCCGCCGCTCGACAATTTCGGGCAGCACCCCATCGGGGCTCATGCCGGAAAAGATGAGGCCGGTTTCCTCAAGCTTCTCGCGATACTTGGTGTTCACCTCGTAGCGGTGTCGGTGGCGCTCACTGATTTCTGTTTCGCCGTAAATCTCAGCCACCTTGCTGCCGGGCTCAAGCGCTGCGGTGTAGGCGCCCAAACGCATCGTGCCGCCGAGATCGCCCGCAGCGTTGCGTTTCTCAAGTTCATTACCCTTCAGCCATTCCGTCATGAGGCCGACGATGGGATGCTTGGCCGCGCCGAACTCGGTTGAACTCGCGCCTTTCAATCCGGCCTGGTTACGCGCGGCTTCGATGCACGCCATTTGCATGCCGAAGCAGATGCCGAAATAGGGCACCGCGCGCTCGCGTGCGAAGGTGACGGCGGCGATCTTGCCTTCGCTGCCGCGTTCACCGAAGCCGCCGGGCACAAGGACGCCATGTACGCCGTGCAGATCGTCCACCCAACCGGCGCCGCGCTCTTCAAACTTTTCGCTTTCTACCCAGCGAATATCGACCTTCACGTTGTTCGCCACGCCGCCATGATGCAGCGCTTCGATCAACGATTTGTAGGCGTCCTTCAGTTCCGTGTATTTGCCGACGACGGCGATGGTGACTTGGCCGTCCGGCGATTTGAGCCGTTTGACAATCGTTTCCCACTTGGCGAGATCGGGTTGCGGCGCAACCGCAACGCCGAAGTGCTTAAGCAACTCTGTGTCCAGACCGGCGAGATGGTAGGCGATCGGCGCTTCGTAGATGGTGCTCAGATCGCGCGCTTCGATCACGGCGCTTTCGCGCACATTGCAGAACAGCGCGATCTTCTTCTTTTCATCTTCCGGGATCGGGCGATCGCAACGGCACAGGATGATGTTGGGCTGGATCCCGATCGAGCGCAGCTCCTTGACGCTGTGCTGGGTGGGCTTGGTTTTCATCTCCCCGGCGCTGGGGATGTAGGGCAAGAGCGTGAGATGAACGAAGGCGGCCTGCCCGGGATCGAGTTCCTGGCCGAGCTGGCGGATGGCCTCGAAGAACGGCAGCCCTTCAATATCGCCGACCGTGCCGCCGATTTCGCACAACACAAAATCCGCGTCGCCATGATCGGAGAGGATGAACTCCTTGATCGCATTCGTGACGTGCGGGATCACCTGAACCGTGGCGCCGAGATAATCGCCGCGGCGCTCCTTGGCGATGATCTCCTGATAAATTCTGCCGGTGGTGATGTTGTCGGCCTGGCGCGCTGATACGCCAGTGAAGCGCTCATAATGGCCGAGGTCGAGATCGGTCTCTGCGCCGTCATCGGTGACGAACACTTCCCCGTGCTGGTAGGGGCTCATAGTGCCGGGATCGACGTTGAGGTAGGGATCGAGCTTGCGGAGACGGACCCGGTATCCCCGCGCCTGCAGCAACGCGCCGAGAGCGGCGGAGGCGATGCCCTTCCCAAGGGAAGACACCACGCCGCCGGTAATGAACACGTAGCGCGCCATCGCCTTTCCGATCAGCCCAGCCGTCGCCGGCCAACAGCCCTTAAGATAGGAAGCCCTACTGGTCCGGTCCCGCGCGTTCGCGCCGCACGGCCTGGCCTACTGACACCGATTCGGGCGTGGAGGGCTCGGTTAACGTCACCCCGCTCACGCCGCTATCGGTCACTTCCGGCGCCAGGGGCTGCGGAGTGGGCCGGCTTGCCCCCGTCGAGGCAGGCTGAGTGGTGGCCTCGCGGCGGGGCGGGTTGGAGGCGGTCTGTTGTGCGACCGGGGCCGAAGCAGCCGGCGATGTACGAGCCGGGGTGGCCGCCACTTGGACAGAGGCTGGCCGGCCATCAATCGGCGCCGCGCGCGCTGCGCCTGGATTCGTTTGGCTGGGTGTGGCGGCGGAGGCCTCGCCGGGCCCCGGAAGAATGGACGCCAAGGCGTTTTCCGAAGCTTGCGGCGCGGAACTCTGGGTCGGGTCGGGGGTAGCCGGCGGCGCCTGCTCGGGGGCCGGCGCGGGGGCCGTCACCGGGCGCTCGATGGCCGGGCGCGAGAAATCGATCACGCCCCTCGGCTCACCCTGACCGGCGCCCGAAAGCCAAGTCAAAAGCAGTGAAACGGCCAGAAACAGGCCGCCGGCAATGGAGGTCATGTTCGCAAGCGCATCCGACGCGCCGCGGCCGGACATCAGGGAGCCGCCACCGCCGCCGCCCATGCCGAGCGCGCCGCCTTCGGAGCGCTGCAACAGCACAAGACCGATCAAGCAAACGCAGACAACAAGGTGGATGCTAAGAATAATGAGCTGCATCAGGTATCCCGTCCGCTCGCGCGCCGCCCGGCACGTCCCACGCCCACATGGGCGCGCGCGAAAGCGGGCTCAATAGCGCGGGATTAGTCTAAACGCCAGCCCGCCACTTCGCATCTCTACACCACAGCCGGGTGAGCTTGGATAATCCCCGCGAAGTCTGCCGCTTTGAGGCAAGCCCGCCCCACCAGGGCCCCGTCCACGCCCTCTACACCAAAGATTTCAGCGGCGTTCTTGGCGTTGACCGAACCGCCATAGAGGATACGCGTGGCTGCCCCGCGCGGGCCGAGTTCGCGCCTGATCACACTGTGCATGGCCGCGATTTCATGAGGCGTCGGCGTGCGGCTGCCGCCGATGGCCCAAACCGGCTCGTACGCCACCACGATCTCACCCGCGGCCGCGACGCTGGCGCGGATTTGCGCGGCCACGACATCCTGTTCGCGGCCCGCCTCGCGTTCGGACTGGCTTTCGCCGACGCAGATAATCGGCGTCACCCCTACCGCCAGCGCCGCCTCGGCCTTGCGGCGAACCAGGTCATCGGTTTCGCCCAGGAGGGTACGTCGTTCCGAGTGCCCAACGATGACGAAGCGAACGCCAGCATCCGCGAGCATGGCCGCGCTGACCTCCCCCGTGCGGGCCGCGTCTTCCGCCACAGGGCTGCAGTCCTGCGCGCCGACAGCTACGCCTGAGGCCGCCACAGCCGCCATTGCGGCTTCCAAGTAGATCATGGGCGGGCAGATCAGCACCGACACCGCCCCGGCGCCTCTTGGCCCCAATCGCGCGATGAGATCGCCTGCTTCGCGCAGATCCGCGCGGCGGCCGTGCATTTTCCAGTTTCCGGCGATAAGCGCCCTTCGCGCGGCCATTCGTCTCCCCTTCCCTGGCGCGGCGCTCGGTGATTGCCCAGCCGAAAGCCGCTCTCTATTGTCCGCCGCTTCACGTTAGCGGATGACCTCATGCTCTCACAAATGCGAACTTTCGCGCGCAGCTGGCTGGCTTACCTGCTGCTGTTCGTGCTCGCCGTCGCGTTTGCGATCTGGGGCGTAAACGATGTGTTCTCCGGCGTCGGCTCGCAGAATGTCGCACAGGTCGGCGGGCGCAGCGTCTCCCCAGTCCAGCTCACCCGCGAATTGCAACTGACGCTGCGCGCACAGCGCCAGCAGGGCAACAACATCTCACAAGAAGAGGCGATCGCCGCTGGGCTGCATACTCGCCTGCTCGACGGCATGATTACGCGCTTGGCGCTTTACGCCTATGGCGAACGCTTGGGCGTCAGCGCCTCCGACGCGCAGGTGGCGGAGCGCATCCGCCAGATTCCCTCAGTCAACAATCCCGTCTCGGGCGGCTTCGATGAAACCGCGTACGCCGCCTTCCTGACGGAGATGGGCTACAACCGTTCGGAATTTGAAAACGATGTCCGCGGCGACATCACCACTCAAATGCTCATGGAAGCCATGGTGGCCGGCCTTCGCGCGCCATCAAGCTACGGCGCGCTGGTGCTCGCTTATGAGTCGGAACAACGCACCGTCAGCATAGCGGAAGCTCCGTTGAGTGCAGCTGGCCGTATTCCCCCGCCGACAGAAGCTCAGCTGCAAGCGTTCTATGAAGAGAACGAGGCGGCGCTCCGCGTGCCGGAGTTCCGCCAGCTGACGCTTGTATATGCGCGTCCGTCCGACTTTGTCAGCCGCGTGAACATTCCTGACGAACGCCTGCGCGAAGAGTTCGAATCCCACCGCGACTCGCTCTCAACGCCCGAACGGCGCACCTACACGCGCATCACCGCGCAAAATGAAGAGCAAGCCAATCAGATCGCTGCGCGCCTTGGCCGCGGTGAAAACCCCAACGCAATCGCCACCGCGCTCGGCGCGCAGATCGTGCGCGGGGAAAACCAATTGCGCTCCGAGGTGGCGGATTCACGCGTCGCCGAAGCGGTGTTCGCCGCTCCGGCAGGCGCCGCCCAAGTCGTACGCGGCCAGCTTTCACCTTGGGTAGTGGTGCGCGTGGACGCGATCACCGCAGCCACCACGCCGAACTTTGAGGCCGCACGCGATCGCCTGCGCCAGGAATTGACCCTCGATGAAGCCGGCGACTTGCTGAACACCGCCATCGGCGTGTTTGAGGATGCGCGCGCTGGCGGCGCTTCCGTAGCGGAGGCCGCGCGCCAAGCGGGCCTGCCGACGACGACGCTCCCGCCCATCAACGATCACGGAGATGTAGCCGAAGGCGGGCATACCGAAGCGCTTGACGGCCAGGACGATCTGGTCGCCGCCGCATTCCAGACGCCGGAGGGCGAAGCGACAGATTTTCTGCCCCTGGGCGACGCCGAGGTCATGATCTCGGTCGATCGGATCATTCCCGCAAGCGTGCGGCCCTTTGCTCAGGTCGAAGGTGAATTGCGCGCAGGCTGGATTGTGCGCGAACAAATGCGCCGCTTGCGGGAACTGGGCGACGAAGTACGCGCGGCAGTCGCCGGCGGGCAAAGCTTTGCAGCGGCTGCGCGTGCGCGAGGGCTCAACGTCGTCATCAGTTCGCGCGCGACCGACCGGCGGTCCGCAACGCAGATCCCGGCGCGGGGGCTCGCGGCGCAGATCTTCCAGGCGCGTGAAGGCGAGATCGTCACCGATATGCGTGTTGACGGCGGGGCGCTGCTGGTGGCGCAGGTTGAAGGCATTCAGCGTGTGAATCCCGCCGAAGCGCCCCAAGCCGCCGAGGCCGCACGCGGACAAGCGCAGCAATCCCTCACGCAATCACTGGCGGAATCGCTGCAGGCGGAAATCGTTCGCCGCGCCGAGCCGCGCCGAAATGACCAGCTGATCGAACGCCTCTTTCGCAGCGGCGATTCCGAACCGCAATGAGTGAGGCGTCGGGGGCGTCGGCGCCGGAGGCTTTTGCGGCCGCCTATGCGCAAGGCGGCGCGCTGGTTTGGCAATCACGTGTCAGCGATCTGGAGACGCCCGTTTCAGCGCTGCTGAAACTGGGCGCGGAAAAGCCGGGTACGTTCCTTCTGGAGAGCGTGCAGGGCGGGGACTTTCGCGGCCGCTACACCATCATTGGCCTGAAGCCCGATCTTGTGTGGCGCGTGCGCGACGGACGCGCAGAGATGAGCCGGGGCGGGTTCGAGGCGCGCGCGTTTCGCCCGCTGCGCGACGCGCCACTCGTGAGCCTGCGAAAGCTGCTGGCGCGCTCCGCGCTGGATGTGCCGCATACGCTGCCGCCCATGGCGGCGGGCCTGTTCGGGTACCTTGGCTACGACATGGTCCGGCAGATCGAACGCCTAGCCGACGCAGCACCTGATCCGATCGGATCGCCGGAAGCCCTGCTGGTGCGCCCCACCATCGTTGCGGTGTTCGACAATGTGAC
>JAEUMU010000219.1 GCA_016791325.1 Hyphomonadaceae bacterium | reverse complement strand
GAATAGCCGGCGCGGTTCAGCACTTCGGCGAAGCGCTCGATCGTCTCCCAGTCAGAACACGCATAGGGACTGCCCGGCCAGGGATTGAACGGAATGAGGTTGATCTTGGCGGGAATGCCCGCCAGCAGCTTCACCAGCGCTTTCGCTTCCGGGAGCGTATCGTTGACGCCCTTCAGCATCACATATTCGAACGTCACGCGCTTGGCGTTGGAAAGCTGGGGATAGGCGCGGATGGCGGCGAACAATTCTTCCAGATCGTATTTCTTGTTCAGCGGCACCAGCTGATTGCGCAACTCATCATTGGTCGCGTGCAGTGAAATCGCCAGCATTGCGCCGGTGCGCTCGCCCAATTCCTTTATCTTCGGCGCCACGCCGGCGGTCGATACCGTGATGCGCCGGCGGCCGATGGAAATACCGTCGCCGTCGGCGATGGTGTCGATCGCCTCGGCGACGTTGTCGAGATTATAGAGCGGCTCGCCCATGCCCATGAACACGATGTTGGTCAGCTGGCGATCACCGTCGTTTAAGGGCCGCTCTGCCGTTGGCCACTCGCTTAGCGCGTCGCGCGCGATCATCACTTGCGTCACGATTTCCGCGGCGGTGAGATTGCGCACCAGCTTCTGCGTGCCGGTATGGCAAAACGTGCAGTTCAGCGTGCATCCCACCTGGCTCGAAACGCACAGCGCGCCCGCGCGCCCCACGCCCGGAATGAAAACCGCCTCGCCCTCAACGCCAGGGCCGAACCGGATCAGCCATTTGCGCGTGCCGTCGGTGCTGATCTGCTGCGTGACGATCTCCGGGCGCGCCAGCGTGTAGTGTTCCGCCAGCGCCGCGCGCAGTTCCTTGGCCACGTTGGTCATGGCCGCGAAATCGGTGACGCCGTAATGATAGATCCAGCGCCACAGCTGTTCGGCGCGCATCTTCGCCTTCTTCGGCTCCACGCCGATGGCGACGAGCTTTTCCATCAGCGCTGGCTTGGAGAGGCCGGCCAGGGAGGGGAGGGTAGGGGGCGTGCTCATACGCGCCGGGTTATGGGGACGATGCCGCATCGCCGCAATCCCCAACCCCCCCTGTGGTGCGCTGCGGTAAGCCTTGCCGTGACGCTTTTTGCAGTTACGCTTCACGTTCTCTCGAGGGGAGGGAAACCATGAACAGCTATGACAATTACGGCGGCGATCCCAGCGGCGCACTGGCCGGCATGATGGGCGCGATGGGGATCGTGTATCTCCTGATCATCGCCTTCTTCATTTTCTGCTGGTGGCGGATTTTCAGCAAAGCGGGCCATTCCGGCTGGCTTTCGCTGCTGTTGCTCGTGCCCTTAGTGAACCTGTTTGTGTTCCTTTGGTTCGTGTTCAGCGAGTGGCCGGTGCAGAAGCAGCTGCGCGGGGCTCCGAAAACCTGAGCGCTCAGCCACGCTGCGCGAGCGCTTCTTCCACCTCGCGCAGCGTGTTTTTGCCAAAATAGATATCCTCGCCCACGAAGAAGGTCGGGCTGCCGAAGGCGCCGCGTTTGGCCGCCGCTTCCGTGTTGGCGACGAGTTTTGCCTTCACATCCGCGTCCTGCGCGCGCGCCAGCAGCCGTTCGCCGTCCAGCCCCGAAGCGCTCAACGCCGCCAAGGCCACGGCGGGATCGTCCATCTTTTTTGGCTCTTCCCACATATGATGAAACGCGGCGTCCACATAAGCGCCCAGCACGCCGTCCATTTCCGCCGCCACCGCCGCGCGCATCAGCATCAGCGTGTTCACCGGAAAATGCGGGTTCATCTTGAAAGCGCCGAGCTTGTGGCGCGCCACGAAACGACGCAGCTCCAGCATCTCGTACGCGATCTTGTTGGGAATGTTGGCGAACGCCATCATCGGCGCCTGATTGCCTGTCAGCTTGAACAAGCCGCCCAGCAGGATTGGCGTATAGATAAACCGCCCTCCCGTGCGTGCTTCGATGCCGGGAATGATCTTGTGCGCCAGATAAGCGTTCGGGCTGCCGAAATCGAACAGAAACTCAGCTTCCGCCATCACCACTTCTCCGCATAGGGGCGCAAATCCAGTTCAAACGTCCAGGCGTCGCGCGTCTGTTGATGCAGCGCCCAATACGTTTCCGCGATCGAAGCCGGCTTCATCAGCATGTCTTCCGGTACGTTCGCCGCCGCTTCCGCGCCGCGCGCGGCGGCGATGCGTTCGCGCACGAAGGCGGTGTCCACGCCGGCATCAATGATCAGATGCGCCACATGGATGTTCTTCGGCCCGAGTTCGCGCGCCATGGATTGCGCCACCATGCGCAGGCCCGCCTTGGCGCTGGCGAAAGCGGCATAGCCGGCCCCGCCGCGCACGCTCGCCGTCGCGCCTGTGAAGAAGATCGAGCCGCGCCCGTGTTTCAGCATGATCCGCGCCGCCTCACGCCCAGTGAGAAAGCCCGCCTTGCAGGCCATTTCCCACACTTTGAAGAAGACGCGCTCCGTGGTGTCCAAGAGCGGGAAATTCACGTTGGCGCCCGGATTGGCGATCACCACCTCCAGTGGCGCATGCGCATCTGCTTCGCTCAGAAACGCGGTGATATCGTCTTCCTTGCGCGCATCCAGCGCGCGCGCGAAGCACATGCCGCCCGCCGCCTCGATTTCCGCCTTCAGCGGGGCGAGCTTTTCGGCTGAGCGCCGCCCGGCGAACACGGCGTAGCCCTCGGCGGCGAATTTCTTGGCGATGGCGGCGCCGATAAAATCGCCCGCGCCTATAACGGCGCAGGTCGCGTTGCGGGCGGGCATGGATCGCGCCTCCGTCTTGAAACAAGACTAACTAAGTCTTGAAAGTGAACGGAGTCAATGGCAATTTCGTCCGATGCGCTGGGATGAATTGGATCGCGAGAATTGCTCGCTGGCCCGCACTCTCGCCGTGATCGGCGATCGCTGGACGCTGCTGATTCTGCGCGATGCGTTTCTGCGCGTGCGCCGGTTTGAGGATTTTCAGCAAAGCCTCGGCATCGCCCGGCGTGTGCTGGCTGCGCGGCTAAAGCTGCTGGTGGAGGAGGGCGTGTTGCGGAAGGTGGCCTACGAACACCGCCCGCCGCGTTACGAATATCGCCTCACCGAAAAGGGGCTGGGGCTTTACCCCGCCATCATCGCGCTCGTGCATTGGGGCGATGCGCAGTATGCGGGCCGGCGCGGGCCGCCCATGCTGCACCGTCACCTCGCTTGCGGCCACGATTTTCGCGCCGTCACCACCTGCTCGGAGTGCGGCGGAGAGGTGCGCCCGCGCGAGGTTGCGCCCCATCCCGGCCCTGGCGTGAGAAAGCGCGCTTAGCGGCGCCGTCCGGGCTTCTCACTCATTTCCGGCGGCGGGCCGCCGGGCATGATCGGCCGCGCCGGGTAGCCGCCCAGCGCCAGCACGCGGTCATACATAACGATCGCGCCGGCCAGGCCGACATTGACGCAAAACCTGGTCGGAATTTTCACCACATGCGCGCAGCGCGAAAGTAGCTCCGGCGAAAGCGAGCCGCGCTCGCGCCCCAGCACGTAAGCCGCCGCTTGCGGATGCTGAAACCGCGGCAGCTCAACCGCATCATCGGTCAGCTCAACGCCCACCAGCGCGCAGCCTTTCGGCAGCCGCATTTCGTCAAGATTGTCCCAGGGATAATAGGGCACATGCCCGAAACTGCGGGAGGTGTCGCTATGATAGGCTTCGCGCACTTTCGGGTGCGCGTTCACGGTGAAGAAGAAGCTCGCGCCGAACGCATGCGCCGTGCGCATCAGCGCGCCCAAATTCATCGGCTTGGAAATATCCTCAGCACCAATGCCGAAATAGCCGCGCATCACCAGAGCCGCGGCCCGCGCCGGCGGCAGTTTTCGAACGGCCCGCCGAATGCGCCCGTCAGCGAAGCGCGCCCATTTGCCGCCGCGTAGCTCACCGCGCCGTTGGAATAGGCGCCTTCGCCGCTCGGCGTCAGGCGGTAGGTTTGCCCTGCGGCGTAAACCTCCACATCCCCGCCCACGCGGCGCAGGCTGAATTCCGCCCCGCCCTCGCAGCGCCAATTGGTGCGCCGGCCTTCGCTGAAATTATGCGACACGCAAGCTGAGAGCATCAGCGCTGCGCCTGCCGCCATGATGAGCTTCTTCATCGCCCCACCTCGTTCTCGCCGCCCTTAGCGCCGGCAATTGTTATAGGGCCCGCCATGCGCGCCCGAGAGCGTCGCTTCGCCCTGATGTTCGCGGTACTCCACCGCGCCATTGGCGTAGCGGATGCCCGATCCCGAAGCCTGCTGCGCCAGCGTGTAAACTTGCCCGCCCGCGAACACTTCGGCCTGCTGGCCGCTGAACCGCACCGAGAACGCCGCGCCGCCCTCGCAGCGCCAATCCGCGCGCGGGCCTCCAGGCGTGCTGGCGCAGCTGGCGAGCACGGCGAGAGAGGCGAGGGCGAGAAGCTTCTTCATGGGATCACCTGAATGTCTTGATTTCGCGCAGACCCCAAGATGAAGCGATTCCGCGCTTCATGCCTTGGCTGCAAAACGGCGCACTCAAATTGCCTGCTGCATCCACGGCGATCAACCCGCCATAGCCGCCCAGCTGGCGCACATCCTCGATCACAGCCGCGGCGGAACTTTCCAAGCTAACATTGGCGTAAGCGATGCGTGCGGAAACATCCGCCGCCGCGTTCACGCGCATGAAATATTCGCCCAGCCCGGTGCAGGAAACCGCCGCGCGCTGATCGGCCCAGCAGCCCGCGCCGATGATCGGCGTATCGCCCACGCGGCCCGGCATCTTGCCCTGCAAGCCTCCGGTTGAGGTGGCCGCCGCCAGCCGGCCCTTGGCGTCGCGCGCCACCGCCCCGATCGTGCCCAGCCCGGCTGAACTCGCCAGCCCGCTCGACGCCGTCGCATAATAGCTTTTTGGATCCTCCACGCGCGCGAAACCCTGCGCAGCTGCGAAGGCATCGGCCCCATCGCCCACCAGCAGCACGTGCGGCGTCTTTTCCATCACGCCGCGCGCCACGCGGATCGGCGAAAGGAAGCCTTGCAGCGCCGCCACCGCCCCCGCCGCGCGCGTCGGCCCGTCCATGATGGAAGCGTCGAGCTCCACGATTCCGTTCGCGTTCGGCGCAGAGCCCTTGCCCGCTTGGTGCAGGCCGCACGCCTCCAGCGCCGCCGCCATTTCGGTGACGACGTCGAGCGCGCTTTCGCCGCGCGCCAGCATCGCCGCGCCCTGTTCGAGCAGCGCGGCCATGTGCTCTTCTTCCTGCTGGTATACGCGCTCGGCGATAGCGCCGGCGCCGCCATGCAAGGCCAGAGCCCAGATGGTCATGGTTGCCTTCCTCCAATCGGCAGCAAGCCTTTGCGCCAGCCGACATAAAGCCCGATCAAAGTCGCCGTCGGCACGAACGCATCGATCTGCTCGGTCACGTCCGCGATCTCCCACAGATAGGCCAGCCCGGCCGGTCCCCACAGCAGCACCAGCGCGCCCGCGCCCACCACTTCCTCCCACAGCACAGGAAACAGCAATCGCCCGAACGTCATGTCGGCGACGTCAATGGCCAGCGAGATCGCCAAGCGGATGTAAAAGCCGGTGCGGGTCATGGGCGTGTCTGTCCGTCGCATCGCCCGGGCGGCTTGTCCATGCCGCTTCTGAAAGCCGCCTTGCCGTTGCGATGCGCCTTGCGGGCTGCCCGCAGGCGCGCCAACATCAGACGATGAAAGCTCTCCTCTCTACCAAGCCCGGCCCGCCCGAGACACTCGAGTTACAGGATCTGCCCGATCCCGTCGCGGGGGAGGGCGAGGTCGTCATTGCGGTGAAGGCCGCCGGCGTGAATTTTCCCGACGTGCTGATCATCGAAGATAAATACCAATTCAAGCCCGAGCGGCCCTTCGCGCCCGGCGGCGAAATCGCCGGCGTGATCGAAAGCGTCGGCCCCGGCGTGACGCATGTGAAGGTCGGCCAGCGCGTGATCGGCTCGTCGGGCTGGGGCGGCTACGCGGAGAAGGTCAAATTGCCCGCCGCGCGCACGCTGCCGATTCCGGACGCCATGCCCTTCGATGAAGCCAGCGCCTTCATCCTCACCTACGGCACCTCCTATTATGCGCTTAAGGATCGCGGCCAGCTCAAGGCGGGCGAAACCGTGCTCATTCTTGGCGCCGCCGGCGGCGTCGGCGTTGCAGCCATCGAACTGGCGAAAGCCATGGGCGCGCGCGTGGTCGGAGCGGTGTCGAGCGAAGAGAAAGCCGAATTCGCCAAGAGCTGCGGCGCTGACGCCACCGTGCTCTACCCACCTGGCGCCTTCGCCAAGGAGCAGGGCAAGGCGCTCGCCGAAGCGTTAAAGCAAGCCACGGGCGGCGGCGCGGACGTCATCTATGACGCCGTTGGCGGCGATTATTGCGAGCCCGCTTTGCGCGCGATGAACTGGAACGGGCGCTACCTCGTCATCGGCTTTCCCGCCGGCATTCCCACCCCGCCGCTCAATCTCACCTTGCTTAAAAGCTCCTCCATCGTCGGCGTGTTCTGGGGCGCTTCGGTCGCGCGGGAGCCCAAGCTCCATGAGCAGAACACGCGCGAACTGTTCAAGCGCTACAGCGAAGGCAAAATTCGCCCGCGCATTTCCGCGCGCTATCCGCTCAAGGATGGCGGCAAGGCCATCCGTGCGTTGGCTGATCGCACCGCCACAGGAAAATTGGTGGTGGTGATGGAATGAGCCCAGCCGCTGCGATCGCCGCTGCGTGGCTGGTTTGGCTGTTCACTTGGATTTTGGCCGCCGGCGGGAGCGTGCGTGTCGCCGCGCACCACGATCTCGGCGCTGAAAGCCCCAGCCGCGTGCTGACGCTCGCGGCCATCATCATGATCGCCGCCGCATTCTATCCTGTGACCAGCGCTGTGATTTGGGTGGCGCCGGCGCCGCTGGCGTGGGCTTGCCTTGCGCTTGCCGTCATCGGCCTTGGCTTCACCTGGGCCGCGCGGCTTCACTTGGGGCCGCTCTGGTCCTCCACGTCCGCACCGCTTGATGCGCACCGCATCGTCGATACTGGGCCATACGGCTTCGTGCGCCACCCAGTTTACGCCGGCATCCTGCTCGCCGCCATCGCCACCGCTGTCGAACGCGGACGCATTGAGGCCGTCGCTGGCGTGCTTGTGCTTATCACCGCGGTTTCGCTGCGCGCCAAATTGGAGGAGCGCCTGCTGCGCCGCGCGCTTGGCGATGCGGCGTATGAAGGCTATCGCCGCCGCGTGCCCATGCTTGCGCCCTTCACCAAATAGCGGCGCCACCCATTTAGAATTTTAGCGTCTGGAGCGGATGGAATGAAACGGCGTGGATTTCTTGCTTTGGCCGCTGCTCTGGCGATGGCGGCGTGCGCCAGTGCGCCGCCGGCTGCGCCGGTTGGCGCCTTCCAATCCGACCGCATCAGCGTCGTCACGCGCGGGCAGGGGCCGGATGTCATTCTCGTCCACGGCATGTCTTCCCATCGCGATGTGTGGGAAGCCGCCGCCTCGCAATTGGAAGGCCGCTATCGGCTGCACCTCGTGCAGATGAACGGCTTCGCTGGCGTTCCCGCCGGCGCCAACGCCGAAGGCGCCGTGGCCGCGCCCGTCGCCGAAGAGATCGCGCGCTACATCGATGAGGCTCAGCTCGATCGCCCCGCCCTGATCGGCCATTCCATGGGCGGCGCCGTCGCCATGATGATCGCCGCGCGCCATCCTAACAGCGTCGGCAAGCTGATGGTGGTCGATATGGTGCCGTTCATGGGCGTGATGTTCGCGGGCCCAAGCGCGACGCCGGCGCAAGTCGCGCCGATCGCCGAAGCCATTCGCGGCCAGATGCGCGCAGCGCCCCCGGGGACGATCACGCCGGTTTTGCGCCAAACCATTGAAGGCATGGTGCGCACGGAATCGGCGCGCGCCCGGGTGCTGGAACAAGCGCGCACAAGCAATATCGGCGTAACCGCCAACACCTTCCACGAATTGCTTACCACGGATTTGCGCCCGGAGCTCGCCAACATCCGCGCCCCGCTCACCGTGCTTTACGTGATCCCGCCCAATCTCCCAATCACGCCAGAACAGTATGACGCTGTGGTTCGGGTGTCCTTCGCCAACGCGCCGGACGCGCGTCTGGTCAAGATCGAGGATAGCTATCACTT
>JAEUMU010000191.1 GCA_016791325.1 Hyphomonadaceae bacterium | reverse complement strand
GCGCCGGCCTGCACATTGTTGAGCGCCTGGCTTAGATACTCGCCAAGGCTCATGCCTTGCCGCGCCGCCGCCTCGCGCGCCGCTTCCCGAACCTTTGGGTCGATGCCCTTCACGCTCCAGCTTTGCGCGCCGCTCATATGTGCCCTCGCCGCGTTCTAACGGCGCGCAACTGCGCCGCTCACGCCCAACCCCAGAGCGGACTCGAAAGATTCGAGAATCGCCCACGTTTTTGCAGTGTCGATCAAAGGGGGGCGCATGTTAATGGCGGGTAAAATCGTAAACAGGGATTAGCCATGACAGATGCGCCCCGCCATTTCGGCCCCG
The DNA here is from genome assembly GCA_016791325.1 of Hyphomonadaceae bacterium. Taxonomy (GTDB): domain Bacteria; phylum Pseudomonadota; class Alphaproteobacteria; order Caulobacterales; family Aquidulcibacteraceae; genus Vitreimonas. Next base: position 6,009 of record JAEUMU010000191.1, on the reverse strand, counting down.
AAACTCAAGGTGCGATCTATTTGCGCGGGCTGGGCGGCGCGAAGCCGGATATCCCCACAAACTTCACAGGGCTCGAAGCGGCGGCGCAGCGGGCGATGTCGCCTGAGGCGTGGGCGTACACCGCGGGCGGGGCGGGGCTTGAAACAACCATGGCGGCCAACCGCGCGGCGTTTTCACGCCACGCTATTGCGCCGCGCATGCTGGCGGGTGCGGGGCGGCGCGACCTCGGCTGCGAGATATTCGGCGTCAAGGCGGCGGCGCCGATCTTCACCTCGCCGGTGGGCGTGCTGGAAATGATGCACAAGGACGCCGATCTGGCGGTGGCGCGGGCGATGGCGCGACTGAACTTGCCGCTGATCATTTCCAGTCAGGCTTCGTTTCCGATGGAGGAAATCGCCAAGGCTGGCGGCGAGGGGCCGCGCTTCTATCAATTATATTGGGGCAAATCCGACGCGATCGCTGAAAGCTTTGTCAAACGCGCTGAAGCCATCGGCTGCACAGCGATCGTTTTGACGCTGGACACCACCATGCTCGGCTGGCGCCCGCGCGATCTTGATTTGGGATTTCTACCGTTCCTGGACGGCAAGGGCATCGCACAATATACGTCAGACCCCGCCTTCCGCGCGCTTCTGCCGGCGCCGCCGGAGGAAAACCCGATGGCCGCGGCGGTGCAGTTCACGCAGGTTTTTTCCGATCCCGCGCTCGATTGGGGGCGTATCGCCAAGATCAGATCGTGGACGAAACTGCCTGTGATCCTGAAGGGGATTCTCCGCGCCGACGACGCGGCGAAGGCCGTGAGCGAGGGCTATGACGGGGTGATGGTTTCCAATCATGGCGGCCGCCAGGTGGATGGCGCGCAGGGTGCGCTTGATGCGCTGCCGGGCGTGGTGGCGGCGGTAAACGGGCGCGTGCCGGTGCTGTTCGATAGCGGCGTGCGCTGCGGGGCCGATATTTTTAAGGCGCTGGCGCTGGGCGCCGCTGCCGTGGGGGTGGGACGACCGTTCGTTTACGGACTGGCCCTCGCCGGCCAGGCGGGCGTCGAGGCGGTTATGGAATACCTGCTGGCGGAGTTGGATTTCACCATGGGCCTCGCCGGTTGCACCTCTATTGGCGAAATCGGGGGAGGAGTGCTGGCTTGATGTAAAATTCCTGACACATGCGTCAACTTGAGTTGACGCGAACGTCAACGGAAGGTATGCCTCCGCGCATAACAGACGTGGGGTTTTGCCATGACCAAAGAGCGCACCTACACCATCTCGCAATTGGCAAGGGAATTCGAAGTCACGCCGCGCGCGCTTCGCTTCTATGAGGATAAGGGCCTGCTCACGCCGCAGCGCGAGGGCATGAACCGCGTCTATTCGCATCGAGATCGCGGCAGGTTGCAGCTGATCCTGCGGGGCAAGCGGGTTGGGCTCTCGCTGATCGAGATCAAGGAGATCCTGGATCTCTACAAGGTGGATCAACGCGCGCAGGCGCAAACCGCGCTCAAGAAATACAAGGCCCGCATCGTGGCGCTGGAAGCGCAGCGCGAGGACGTGGACGCCGCCATCGAAGTGCTGACCGACAGCATTCGCCAGCTCGAGAGCTTCCTCTCCAAGCCCGCCGCGCCCGCCGCCATCGCGAATGCGCGCGCCTTCGAGGCGGAAGCCAAGAAGCGGCTCGAAGACGCGCACTGACGCGCTATAAACAATAAAAAGCAGATCAAAGGGAGCGTCCGATGCCGAGCTATACGGCGCCGTTGCGCGAATACCGCTTTCTTCTCAAGGATGTGCTCGACATCGAGCGCTACTCGAATTTGCCCGGCTTCGCCGATGCGCCGATGGATCTGATCGATCAGGTGCTGGAAGAAGGGGCCAAGTTCTGCGAGGGCGTGCTGGCGCCGCTGAATAAGGTCGGCGATGAGCATGGCTGTACGCGCCACGAAGACGGCTCAGTGACGACGCCGCCGGGCTTCAAGGACGCTTACAAACAACTCGTCGACGCCGGCTGGCCGGCGCTTTCCAGCGATCCGGCTTTCGGCGGGCAGGGCATGCCGCACATCGTGGCGCTGGCATGGAACGAGATGGTGGCCTCCTCGAACATGGCGTTCGGCATGTATCCGGGGCTCTCGCACGGCGCCTACGAAGCCATTCACCGCCACGGCAGCGATGAGCAGAAGCAAACCTATCTGCCCAAGCTCGTCACCGGCGAATGGACCGGCACCATGAATTTGACGGAGCCGCATTGCGGCACCGATCTCGGCCTGCTGCGCACCAAGGCGATCCCGCAGGCCGACGGCAGCTATCGCATCACCGGGCAGAAAATTTTCATTTCCGCCGGCGAGCATGATCTGGCCTCCAACATCATCCATCTGGTGCTCGCGCGCATCGAAGGCGCGCCGGCCGGCACCAAAGGCATTTCGCTGTTCATCGTGCCGAAAGTCCTGCTCAACGCCGATGGAACGCCGGGCAAGCGCAATGGCGTGGTGTGCGGCAAGATCGAAGAGAAAATGGGCATTCACGGCAATTCGACGTGCGTGCTGAATTACGACGACGCGACAGGTTATCTCGTCGGCCAGGAGAACAAGGGCCTGGCGGCGATGTTCGTGATGATGAACGTGGCGCGCCTGGGTGTTGGTTTGCAGGGCTTGTCGCAATCGGAAGTGGCCTATCAGAACGGCGTCGCCTACGCGAAGGATCGCCTGCAGGGCCGCTCCATCACCGGGGCGAAGAACCCCGACGGCGCCGCCGATCCCATCATCGTTCACCCAGACATCCGCCGCATGCTGATGGACGCAAAGGCGTTCAACGAAGGCGCGCGCGCGTTCACATTCTGGACCGCGCTTTACGGCGGTCTATTGCATGCTTCGCCGGACGAGAAAGTGCGCGAGAAGGCCGATGACTATATGGGCCTGATGACGCCGGTGCTGAAAAGCTATCTCACCGACAAAGGCTATCTGAACGCCACCAATTGCCAGCAAATCTTCGGCGGCCATGGCTATATCGAAGAACATGGCATGAGCCAATTCGTGCGCGATGCGCGCATCACCATGATCTATGAAGGCGCCAACGGCATTCAGGCGCTCGATCTGGTCGGGCGCAAGCTGGGCGCTAATGGCGGGCGCGCAATTTTCGCTTTCTTCAACGAGATCGATGATTTCGCCCATGCGAACGAAAGTGATGAGGCGCTGAAGGATTTTATCGAAGCGCTGAAGCTGACAAAGACCCAGCTGCAGGACGGCACGATGTGGCTGATGCAGAACGGCATGACCAATTTCGACAATGCCGGCGCCGCCAGCCACGATTATCTCAACCTCTTTGGCGTCACCGCGCTGACGTATATGTGGGCGCTGCAGGCGAAGGCCGCGCTCGCTGCAAAGGCCAATGGCGGCGCGGGCGACCCGTATTACGACACGAAACTGGCGACCGGGCGCTATTTCCTGGCGCGCGTGACGCCCGATGCGGCCGCGCATTTGGCGAAGCTGAAGAGCGGCGCGGGGCCGGTGATGGCGCTCAGCGCGGAGCAGTTTTGATGGCGGCCTACACCGCGACCGTGACCTGGCAACGCGGCGAGGATGATTTCGCCGGCAACAAATACTCGCGCGCACACGACATTGCATTCGATGGCGGCATCACCGTGCTCGGCTCGGCTTCGCCGCAGGTGGTAAGGGCGCCGTTGTCGCGGGAAGACGCGGTTGATCCCGAGGAAATGCTGGTGGCATCGCTGTCGGCCTGCCACATGCTGTGGTTTCTCGATTTCGCGCGCCGTGGCGGCTACGTGGTTGACGCATACGAAGATCGCGCCGAGGGCGTGATGGGCAAGGATGATCGCGGCAAGATCGCGGTTACGCAGGTGAAGCTGCGCCCGCATGTGCTCTGGGGCGGCGATAAGCAGCCCACGCCGGAGGAGCTGCGCGAGCTGCATCACAAATCGCATGAGGCTTGTTTCATCGCCAACTCGTTTCGAGGCGACGTCGCCATCGAGGGCGGGGAGGCGCACTAGTTTGCCGCGCTTCGCCCGGCCCGGGCGGAGCGGTCAGCGGAGTAGGCGCTCATGCGCCGCGGGACGACTCCGGTCCCATCCAGAGCGGAAGCGCCGCGCTAAGCGCAGCGCGAACTGGAGTGAAGACGATGGCTGAGGCCTATATTTTCGATGCCGTACGCACGCCGCGCGGCAAGGGCAAGAACACTGGCGCGCTGCATGAAGTGACCTCGCTCTCGCTGGCGACGCAGGTGTTGCAAGCGGTGCGCGACCGCAACAACCTCGATACCTCGAAGGTGGATGATGTGGTGCTGGGCTGCGTGACGCCGATTGGCGAGCAGGGCTCCGATATCGCCCGCATCGCGGTGCTGAACGCCGATTATGCGGAGACGGTTGCGGGCGTGCAGATCGATCGCTTCTGCGCCAGTGGCCTCGAAGCGGTGAACATGGCCGCGGCGAAGGTGAAGTCGGGCGAGGCGCACATGGCCATCGGCGGCGGCGTGGAAGCCATGAGCCGCGTGCCGATGGGCTCGAATGGCGGGGCGTGGGCGGCCGATCCTTCGATCGCCATGAAAACCTATTTCGCGCCGCAGGGCATCGGCGCTGATCTGATCGCCACGAAATACGGCTTCTCGCGCGACGATGTCGACGCTTACGCCATCCAATCACAGCAGCGCGCCGCCAAGGCCTGGAAGGAAGGGCGGTTCAAGAAATCGGTCGTGCCGGTGAAGGATCAGCTCGGCGCTACGCTGCTCGATCACGACGAACACATGCGGCCGGACACCACGATGCAGTCTTTGGCCTCGCTGGAGCCCAGCTTCAAGGTGCAGGGCGAAATGATGCCCGGCTTCGATGCGGTGGTGATGCAGCGCTATCCGGAAGTTGAGCGCGTGAACCATGTGCACCACGCGGGCAATTCGTCCGGCATCGTCGATGGCGCGGCGGCGGTGCTGATCGGCACCAAGGAAATGGGCGAGGCGCTGGGCTTGAAGCCGCGCGCGAAAATTCTTGGCGGCGCTTCGATCGGCTCTGAGCCTTCGATCATGCTGACGGGGCCGGAGTTCGTCACACGCAAGCTGCTCGATAAGCTCGGCATGACCAAGAAGGACATCGACCTGTGGGAGCTTAACGAGGCTTTCGCGGCGGTTGTGCTGCGCTGGGTGCAGGCGCTCGATCTCGATATGGAGAAGGTGAACGTCAATGGCGGCGCCATCGCCATGGGCCATCCGCTGGGCGCGACCGGCGCGATGATCCTGGGCACCATGCTCGACGAACTCGAGCGCGCGGATAAGGAGCGCGCGTTGATCAATCTGTGCGTCGGCGCCGGTATGGGCACCGCCACCGTGATCGAGCGCGTGTAATGAACGACTCCAAACTCGGCCTCGGGATTCCGATCGGCATTGCGTTAGGCGTGGCGCTTGGCGTGGCGATCGACAACCTCGCGGCCGGGCTTGGGCTCGGCGTGGCGCTGGGCGTGGGGCTTGGCCTCGCGCTTGGCGCGGCGTCCAAGAAAAAGGACGGCGATTCAGATGGGACGGGTGCGTCCGGAGGGTAAGATGGAAAACTTCAAGATCGACATCGATGGCGACGGCGTCGCGGTTGTGACGTTCGATGTGCCGGGGCGCTCGATGAACACCATCACCGGCTCGGTGATGCGCGACCTGCCCAAGCTGATCGAAACCATCAAGACCGACGATAAGATCAAGGGCGTCGTCATCACGTCGGGCAAGGAGACCGGCTTCTGCGCAGGCGCCGATCTGGGCGAGCTGAACGAAGGCGCCGGCGCTGAGAAAGCGCCCAAGAGCGAAGATGAAAAGCTGAAGCAGCGCTTTGAGCAGGCGTTCTTCCTGAACAAGCAATTCCGGGCGTTGGAAACGTGCGGCAAGCCGGTGGCGTTTGCGCTGGAAGGCTTGGCGCTGGGCGGGGGCTTGGAGTTCGCGCTGGCGGGCCATTACCGCGTGGCGGCGGATAATCCCAAAATTAAGCTTGGCCTGCCGGAAGCGAAGGTTGGCCTGCTGCCGGGCGCCGGCGGCACGCAGCGCCTGCCGC
>JAEUMU010000185.1 GCA_016791325.1 Hyphomonadaceae bacterium | reverse complement strand
GATTCCGGCTTCGTGCAACGGGCTCGTGGGCCTCAAGCTTTCGCGCCGACGCGAGATCATGAGCGGACGTCCGCAACAGGGGCTTTCGCTGAGCGTCAACGGATGCGTGAGCCACAGCGTGCGCGACACCGCGACGTGGCTCTCCGTGACTGAGCGCAATGACGCGGGCGCCCCGCTTGCGCCGACGGGCTTGGTGACGGGCGCGAACACGCGGCGTTTGCGCATTGTGCTCTCCATCGCGGACGCGCGCGGGCGCGAACCCGATCCCGCCGTTCGCGCCGCGACGGAATCGGCGGCGGAATTGTGCCGCGCGCTGGGGCACACAGTGATCGAAGCTCGCCCAGCCATTGATGGCGAGCAATTCTCCGCGGATTTTATTCTGCTGTGGGCGGAGGGCGCAGCCGAGGTGGTGCAGATGGTGCGCCAAGCCGCGGGGCCTGGTGCGGATCTCACTGCCTTGCTGGAACCGCTAACCCTCGATCTCGCGCAACACTTCGCCGGGCAACCGCGGGATAGTCTGGCGGCGGCGCTGCAACGGTTGCAGGCCGTGGGCGCGCAATACGCGGCGATCTTCGAAAACGCTGATGTGATGCTGACACCGGTGCTGGCCAGCCCGCCGCCGCCGTTGGGCTATATCTCACCGACCTTGGGAATGGCGGTCGGGTTTGCGCGGGTGCTGGATTACGTGGGCTACACGCCGCTGCAGAATGTCTCCGGCGGGGCCGCGATCAGCCTGCCGCTGGCGTGGTCGCCCGAGGGGCTGCCGATCGGCGCGCATTTCTCGGCGCCCGTCGGCGGGGAACGTGTGCTACTGGAACTGGCTTACGAATTGGAACAGGCGCGCCCGTGGATCGGGCGCCGCCCGCCGGTAAACGCAGGCTGAAAGCATGCTCCATACTCCCGCCGCCTTTGCCCGCTACCGGGGCCCCATGCATCTCCGCGCCGCCCTCCTTGCGCTCACGCTGGCCGCGGCCGCGCCCAGCGCTTTGGCTCAGCAGCAACAACAGCAGCAGCCGGCGCAACCGCGCGGGGAAAGCTGGTATCGGACCCAATTGGTGGAACTGGCCGAGGTGTTGGGCGGGGCGCACTATCTGCGCATCCTCTGCGACGGGCGCGGCGATCAGCGCTGGCGCGATTACATGCGGGGCGTGATTGAACGCGAGCCCCGCTACAACACCGACCTCGTGGACTCCTTCAACCGTGGCTATCGCCAGGAAGAGGCGCGATTTTACAGTTGCGACAACGCGGCGCGCCAGGTTGAGGCGGAATTGCGGGCGCGCGGGCTGCGCGTGTCGCAAGCGCTGAGCGCACGCCACCAATGACCGCCCAGAATGAGAGCGAATTGAAGGCGCGGGCGCTGGAGCTTGTGCTTGACGCCTGGGATCGCGCGCTGAGCGAGGGCGTGGAGGCGGAGGTGGTTGCTTCTGTGGCGATCTTTGCGGCGCTGGCCGACATGGTGGACCGCCACGGCGAGGATGCGGTGGCGGACTTCTGCGCCACCCTGGCTGACCGCACGCGCCGCGGAGAGTTCACGCTGCGCGCCAACGAGCCCTAACGCGAGGCCCAAATCTTCTCCAGCCATGCGCGATCCGGTGCGGTCGGATCAGGCGCGCCGGCGCGGGCGAGAAAAAGGTGGCGCGCGATTTCGGCCTGACGCTCGATATTGTATTTGCGCAGCATCGCCTCGCGTGGGGTGTAGAGATACGCCTTCGCGCCGATGGCGCTGAGCTTGGCGCTGGCAAGCAGAACGCCATGGGCGGCCTGCCATACATGCATCAGCTCGTGAATGAACCAGCCCTGCTCGCCCAGCGCTGCTTTGGAAAAATCACGCGCCGCCAGCCAGCGCGAAAACACGATCGTGCGGCCCATCGGCACCATGGCGCCGAAACCCAACGACGGCGCCTGCATGATGCGAACGTGCGGCCAGCCAATCTCATCCGCGAACACGCCGCGGCCGATCTCGATTTCCCCTTCCGTGAGCGCGCGGCGCTCGTAGATGCTCATGCGGGGCGGCTGCATGCGCCAAAGCTAGGCGTTCGCGCCGCGCAAGCAAGACACGCTGGCGCCGGCGGCGTATGGTTGAGCGATGAGGCAATACGCGCGCATCCTTACCGGACGCATCGAGGCACTGCGCGTGGATGTGGTGGTGAACGCGGCCAACCGGGCGCTGGCGCCAGGTTCGGGGGTGGATGGCGCGCTGCGCGCGGCAGCGGGGCCGGAGCTGACGCGCCTGACCGACACAATGGCCCCGATCGCGGAAGGCGAGGCCGTGATGACGCCGGGCTTTGCGGCGATGGCGCGCTACATCGTGCATACGGCGGCGCCGATCTGGCCCGCGCCCGGAGATAGGGCCCACAAGATCGCAGCGCTTGAGCGCTGCTACGCCAACGCCATTCGCCTGGCAGACACCCATGACGCCGCCACAATCGCCTTTCCCTGCATCGGCACCGGCGTTTATGGCTGGCCGAAAGAGTTGGCTTGCGACACCGCGCTGGCAGCCTGCGCCGAAGCATCGGCGCAAACGCGGGCGCTGCGGGAAATTGTGTTCTGCTGTTTCGCGGAGGCCGACGCCGCGCTCTACCGCGCGCGCTTAGAGCGTTTCCTGGAAACGTAGCGGCGCGCCTTGCGATGGCGTTACGATCTCGCCCTCGCGCATTACGATCTGGCCGCGAATGATGGTCGCCATCGGCCAGCCTTCGGCTTCAAAGCCCTCGAACGGCGTCCAGCCGCAGCGTGTGGCTTGCTCGGCCGCGGTAATGACGCGCTTGGCTTTCATATCGACGATGGTGAAATCGGCGTCATAGCCCAAAGCGATACGGCCCTTATTGGCGATGCCGAACACCCTGTTCGCGCCCGCGCTGGTGAGATCAATGAGGCGCTGTAACGAAAGGCGGCGCTGGTTGACGTGCGTGAGCATGACCGGAACCAGCGTTTGCACGCCAGGCATGCCGGAGGGCGATTTGGGATAGGGCTGGGCTTTTTCCTCGCGCGTATGCGGGGCGTGATCGGTGCCGATCACATCAACCACGCCCTGGGCGATTCCCAGCGACCAGAGCGCGGCGCGGTCGGCGGCGTAGCGTATTGGGGGATTCATCTGAGCGAAGCCCTTGAGCCGTTCATAGACCCCGGGCGCTTCAAAAGTGAGGAATTGCGGCAGCGTTTCTACGGTGGCGACATCCTTGGCGGTGGCGAGAAACTCCATCTCCTTGGCTGAAGAGATGTGCAGCACATGCACGCGTTTGCGGTATTTGCGCGCGGCCCTTACGAGCCGCTGCACCGCTAAAAGGCCAGCCTCATCATCGCGGACTTCCGCATGGCTGGTCCAATCGCCTTCCCGCGCAAGGGCTTTGCGCTCGCGCAAGCGCGCTTCATCCTCGCAATGAAATGCGCCGCGGCGGTTGATGTTGGCGACGACGCGATCGAGCCCCTCATCGTCGGGCACCAACAGCGAGCCGGTGGACGCGCCCATGAACGTCTTGACGCCGCAGCAACCAGGCAGACGCTCCAGCTCTCCCAGCTGATCGAAATTGTCCGTCGTCGCGCCGACATAGAAGGCGTGATCCACGTGGGCGCGGCCCTTGGCGCGGGCGAGCTTATCGGCGAGCGCCTCGGCGGTGGAGGTTGTCGGGTTGGTATTCGGCATTTCAAACACCGCGACGACGCCGCCGAGCGCGGCGGCGCGGGTGCCGGTTTCGAGGTCTTCCTTGTGCTCGTTGCCGGGCTCGCGGAAGTGCACCTGCGTATCGATCACACCGGGCAGAACGGTGAGGCCTTTGGCGTCAAACACGGCGCCGGCGCTGGCTTGAGCGAGATCCCCGATGGCGGCGATGCGCCCGCCGATGATTCCGATATCGCCCGGCCCCTCGCCAGCGTGATCGGCGATAACGCCCCCGCGGATGATGAGATCAAACACCTTCACGCCAAACCTCCAGCCCGCAGCAAGTCGAGGCACGCGGCCTCGACCATATCGATGCTGACATCGTGCATCGACGCGGTTTCGTCCAGCGCGGCGTAATGCGCGAGCGGCGCGGCGCGCAGCGTACGGGCGCGCGGGCCGCTGGGGGCGCGCACGCGCTCATCGGTGGGGCCAAACAGGGTCAATGCCGGCGCACCAGCGGCGGCGGCCAGGTGGGTGAGCGCGTTATCGTTGCCCAGCGCCAAAGTCGCGCGCTCCATCAACGCGGCGCCGGCGAGCAGATCGAGGCCGCTGGTGAGATCACGGGCGCGCACGCCGTCAGCGTCCAGGCTGGACACGATGGCGCGGGCGATGGCGCCATCACGCTCCCCAGCGCCGACGATGACGACCTGCGCTTCCGGCAGCGGGCCGCTGGCGAGACGGCGCGCGATGGCGGCGAAGCGCTCCGGCGCCCAGCGCTTGGCGGCCAGCGCCCCGCCCGGCGCAAGGGCGATCACGGGGCCAGCCTCCAGCACGTTGGCGGCGGCCGCGCGGGCGGGGGCGTCGATCCAGAGTTTGGGCGGCAAGGGCCGCGGCGCATCGAGGGCCTCGGCCCAGTCTTCGGCGCGATGGCGGACCGCCGGGGCAGGTTTCAGGCTGATACGCCGAGCGCCGGGGGCGGCCTGGCCCAACA
>JAEUMU010000088.1 GCA_016791325.1 Hyphomonadaceae bacterium | reverse complement strand
TTCAACAATTGCCACTGGTGCCGCGCGGCACCCCCGAACGCGTGGACTTCAATTTCGAAACCGTGGACGCCGCAGGCGCGCCGACGCGGGGGCGCGCGCGCGGTCGCGTGGGGCGGCTGCTGAACGGGCCGATCCTGCTGGTGGCGCGCGATTTGGGCGACACGGCGCTGATCGCAGGGCGGATCACGCGAGTGCTTTGGACTGTCGCCGTGCTAGGCTTGGTGTTTTCTGTGGCGAGCGGGCTGCTCGCGGCGGCGCAAGCGGCGCGGCGCGCTGAAGCGTTGGCCAACACCGCGCGTGACGTCATGGGCGGAGACTTGACCCGCCGTGCGCCCGTGCGCGGCGCCGGGGACGAATTCGACGCACTGGCCCAGGCCATGAACGCCATGCTCGACCGCATCGAGCATCTTATGCACACCACGCGCACGGCTGGAGACGCCATCGCCCACGATTTGCGTTCTCCGCTGACACGCCTGAAGCAAAAACTTGAGGCGGCTCTAGAGGCGCCGCCGGAAGCGGAGGCTGATCGCGAGGCGCTGCGCACCGCAGTGGAGGAGGTTGATCGCGTCGTCGATATGTTTAGCGCCGTGCTGAAGCTGGCGCGTGTAGAGACCGCAGGCAATTGGCGCATGCATCGCGTGGATGTGACGGGCATTCTTCGTGAACTTGTCGATTTCTACGAGCCCGCTGCGGAGGAAGAGGGCTTGCGCCTGCACGGCGATGTGGCCGACGACCTCGCCGTGCAAGGAGATCCGGGGCTGTTCACGCAGGCGGTGTCCAATTTGATCGAGAACGCATTGAAATACACGCCTCAAGGCGGGCATGTGGAACTGCAAGCGCGCCGGCGGCCGGACGCGCGCGTGGAGATTCTGGTGCTCGACAATGGTCCCGGCGTGCCGCCTGATGAACGCGATCGCGTGTTGGAGCGCTTTGTGCGGTTGGAGACCGCGCGGTCGACGCCTGGCGTTGGGCTCGGATTGAGCTTGGTATCGGCGGTGGCGCGGTTGCATCACGGCGGGTTGCATCTGCGCGACGGCCTGGAGCGCAGCGGAGGCGGGCATGGGCTCGGCGCGGCGCTGGTGCTGCCTGCGGCGCGCGGGGCTTCATGACGGCTCTAATTGCTCCAGCGCGGGCGTTTGGCCCTGCGCCCGCGCCGTTGGCTGGAACGCCCTTGGCGCGAGCGGCGGCGGCGGCGCGGGAGAACGCTCCATACTTGGCGCGGCTGATGCAGCAGCGACCAGAGCTTTTCGGCGATGTTGACGATGCCTGGGCCGGGCGCACGGTCGACTCTGCGCTTGCCGACGCGCGTGCGATTGCCCTCGCGCCCCCGCCGATTGAAGAGGCGATGACACGCCTGCGCAGGGGCAAACAGGCAGTGCATCTGGCGGTCGCGCTTGCCGATCTCGCGCGCGCATGGCCGTTGGCGCGCATCACTGGCGCGCTGAGCGATTTCGCAGATGCCGCGTTGCGCGCAGCGATGGCTGTTGCTGCGGCGGAGCGCGTTGCCGCAGGGGATTTCACCGGCCTCGGCGGAGACAGCGAAGTGGGGCCGCTGCCTGGCTTTTGCCTGATCGCGATGGGGAAGATGGGCGCCGGGGAGCTCAATTATTCGAGCGACATCGATTTCTCGGTGTTTTTCGACGCGGAGCTGTTGGCGCAGGCGGGCGCGCGCGAGCCGCGCGTCGCGGCGGTGCGGTTAGTTTCGCCGCTCGTGCGTGTGTTGCAGGACGTGACAGCTGACGGCTACGTGTTCCGCACCGATCTGAGGCTGCGGCCGGACCCTGGCTCAACGCCCGTCGCGGTGTCGATCGACTCGGCGGAACACTACTACCAAAACCTTGGCCAGAACTGGGAGCGCGCCGCCTTCATCAAAGCGCGCGCCGCCGCGGGCGACCGGGTCAGCGGGCGCGCGTTTCTGAACGAGCTTGAGCCTTTTATCTGGCGCAAGCACCTGGATTTCGCCGCCGTCGAAGATGTGCACTCCATCAAGCGGCAAATCCTCTCCGTGCATAAGAGCGCCGAACTGAATGCGCCTGTATTTGACGTGAAGCTGGGGCGCGGAGGCATTCGCGACATTGAGCTGTTCGCGCAAACCCAACAGCTCATTCTTGGGGGGCGAAATCGCAAGCTGCGCGTTTCAGGCACCATCGCTGCGCTTGAGGCCTTGGCCGAGGCGGGCGCCATTTCGGCGCATGCGCGTGATGCGTTGAGCAAAGCATACGGCTTCTTCCGGGATGTCGAACACCGCATCCAGATGTTGGAAGATGCGCAGACGCATAAACTGCCGGCCGATCCGGAAACGCGCGCCCGCGTGGCGGCGCTCGCTGGCTTCGAGACGCTTTCGGCGTTCGATTCTGCGCTGGTGGAGCAACGGCGCGTCGTCTCTGAGATCGACCATCAATTATTCGGCCGGGGCGAGAGCCTCGCCGATCCGATGGGAAGCCTGATCTTCACGGGCGTCGAAGATCATCCGGAGACGCTCGCGACGATCGCCAAGCTCGGTTACGCCGAACCCGGCGCCGTGAGCGCCACTATTCGTGGCTGGCACCATGGCCGTATTCGCGCAATGCGATCGGAGCGGGCGCGGGAGTTGCTGACGAGGCTGACGCCACGGTTGCTGCGCGCGCTGGCGGAAGCAGGCGAGGCCGATCAGAGCTTCGCCCGTTTCTCAGCATTCTTCTCTGCGTTGTCCGCCGGGGTGCAGGTGTTGGCGCTGCTGGATGCGCGGCCCGCGCTTCTGGGGCTGCTCGCACGCGTGTTCGCGCTGGCGCCGTCGCTTGCGGATAAACTCGCGCGGCGGCCTGCCCTGCTGGATGCGCTGATTGAGCCGCGTTTTCTCACGCGCCTTGGCCTTGATCAGCCCGGGGCGCGCGCGAAGGATTTGCGAGAGCGGCTGAGCCACGTCGATACATTCGAGGCCAAGCTCAACGAAGCGCGTCGTTTCCAGCGCGAAGAAGCGTTTCGTATCAGCGTGCAGGTGGTTGAGGGCATGGCCAGCGCCCAGGAAGCGGGCGCGGCGCATGCGGACTTGGCGGAAGCATGCGTGGGCGCGATGACGGATGCGGCACTCGCGGAAGTCGAGCGTACAAACGGGCGCCAGGAGGGTGCGTTTAGCGTCATGGCGCTTGGCAAATTCGGCGGGCGCGAACTGGCCGAGAGCTCAGACCTCGACATCATGCTGGTATATGAAACGCCGCCCACGCCAGATGGCGGCGGCGGGCCGAGCGACTTCTACACGCGCGTTACGCAACGCCTGATAAGCGCGCTATCTGCGCAAACAGAAGAGGGCGCGCTCTACGAGATCGACACAAAACTTAGGCCTTCTGGGTCCAAGGGGCCCGTCGCGGTGAGGCTCTCTTCGTTTGAGCGCTATTATGAAGATGAAGCCTGGACCTGGGAGATGCAGGCGCTGACGCGCCTGCGGCCGGTGGCGGGCGATGCGGCGCTGGGCGAGAAGGCGTTGCACATTGCGCGTGCGGCTCTTTCGCGGCCGCGAGATCGCGCGAAGACGCTGGCTGAAGTGGCGGATATGCGCGCTCGCATGGAGCGCGAGCGGCGCGCCAGCAGCATGTGGGAGCTGAAGCTGGCCCCGGGCGGTTTGGTCGATGTCGAGTTCATCGCTCAAGCGCTGCAATTGGTGGAGGCGCAGCGGGCGCCGCAAGTCGTCGATAGCAACACCGGGGAGGCGCTTGAAGCGCTTGCGGAGATGGGCGCCTTGGATGAGGCGGCGCATGCGCGCCTTGCTCAGGCGTGGTCTTTATGGAGCGATCTGCAACAGGTGCTGCGCATCTGCGTGTCCGGTGAATTTGAGCCCGAAAGCGCGCCCACGCCTTTGAAGGCGCGTTTGGCGGCAGTGGCGGGGGAAGAGAATTTCGCCGCTCTGCAAGCCCGCGTCGAACGGACGCAAACCGCAGTGCGCGAGGATTTTGTGCGCCTTGTGGGGGCGCTGCCTTCAGGGCGGTAAGCCTATTCTGCGGCGGTGGCTTCAGCGTCGCGACGTCCGCCAAAGTTGCGCGGCAAGGTGATCGTGACGATCGTGCCGCGGCCGACCTCGCTCTGAATCGACAACTTGCCGCCGTGCATTTCGGCGAGTGATTTTGTGAGCGCCAAGCCCAGGCCGGTGCCGTGGTGGTTGCGCGTCAGTTCGGTCTCGACTTGCTCAAATGGGCGGGCCAGGCGCGGCAGATGTTCCGGCGGGATGCCGCAGCCCGTATCGATCACGCGCAGAGTCAGCCCGTTCTGGCTGGGCCGTGCGTGCACCATGACGGCGCCCTGATCAGTGAACTTCACGGCGTTAGAAAGCAGATTGAGCAGCATCTGCTTAACCGCACGATGATCGGCTTCGATCTCAGGCAAATCCTCGGCGTCGACCACGATGGAGAGGCCCTTTTCCTCCGCGCGACGCTTGGTGAGGCGCACAGCTTGTTCGATCGCCACGCTGGGATCGAGCGGCCGTGGCGCCAAGGTCAGCTTGCCGGCTTCGATCTTGGCCATGTCGAGGATGTCGTTGATCAGATCGAGCAAATGATTTCCGCTATCGAATATGTCCTGGGCGTATTGCTTGTACTGATCATTGCCGAGCGGGCCGAACAACTCCTTCGACATGATCTCCGAGAACCCGATCACGGCGTTAAGCGGCGTGCGCAGCTCGTGGCTCATGTTTGCCAGGAAGGCGCTCTTGGCGCGGCTGGCTTCTTCGGCCTTCTGGCGTTCGTCATGGGCTTCGCGCGCGAGCGCCTTGATGCGGTATTCCTGGCTCTCGGCGCGCCCCAGCGATTCTTGCAGGCGCCGCTCGTTGCGGGCGAGTTCTTCCTCCTTACGCTTGAGCGACGTGATCGAGACGCCGACGGTAATCACGCCGCCATCGGCTGCGCGCCGCTCAACCACATGCAGCCACTCGCCGCTGGTGAGTTCGATGACGCGGACGTCCGGGTTGGCCGGGTCGTGCTTTTCACGGCGAATGCGTGCGGCTGAGGCGGCCGCGATGGCTTCGTAAGAGGCGCGGGGGCGCAGCAGATCGGGGCCGAGGCCGAAGGCTTCGGCGAAGCTCTGGTTCCACAGCAGAAGGCGCTTGCGCGCATCCCAGAGCGCAAACGGACCTGAGAAATTATCAATCGCCGAGCGCAGCTGGCGCTCAAGCCGCGATACACGCGCTTCAGCCTCGTGACGCTGAGTGGCGTCGATGATGGTGCCGAACAGGCGTGTCTCGGCGCGGCCCTGAGTATCCTCGACTGCAGCGCCGCGCGCTTCGATCCAGGTTAAGGCGCCGTCGTCCCGGGCGACGCGGAAGCGGGCGTCGAGCATGCCCGATTGACGGGCGCGTACGAACTCTTCCTCCACGGCGAAACGGTCTTCACTGACAATGAGGTCAAGCAGCTCACGCGCGGCGAGCGTGTCACGCGGGGCCCCAAGTAGGCGCGCGGCCTGCTCTGAAAGCTGCACTTCGTCGCTGGCGGGGCGCCATTCCAGCACGCCTACGCGTGCGCCATCGGCGGCAATGCGGAAATGGTTCTCCACGCGTACGGCCTCCGCTTCGGCGAGCCGCGCGCGCTGGGCGTTCTGGCGCATGAGCAAATAGAGCACGCACATCGCGGCAAGCGGGGCGGCCGCAACGAGCGCAAAGCTGAGCAACGCCTGTAACCACAATGCGGCAGAAGATGGGGCGGGCGCCGCTGCCATGACGCGGAACTCGCCCAGTTGCGCCACGGACTCCGCCGCCGCCCACGCGCGCCCCTCGCCATCGCGGAGCAGCGCGCCATTGGGGTTGCCGCGCACCGTGCTCAACACCTGTTGAGTGGCGCGCGAGCCCGCACGCTGGAGCGCGGGAGACGCATAAAGCACGGCGCCGTTGGGCGCGGCGATGACGACCCGGGCGTCCGCGTCAAGCGCCGGCAAAAGCTGCGCGGGATCAAGCACGGTGACGATGGCGCGATCGCCCACGCGGCGCACGATCGTCGGCGCTGTGCCCAAGGCGCCTACATCCGGCGCGCCGACCCAGAGCGATGCGCCGCCCGCAGCCTGCGCCGCCGCGGCGATCAAGGCGGCCTGCGCCGCATCGGTGCTGAATTCGATCCGCCCGTCGCTGGCGACAATTGCGGCGGCCGAGGCTGCGCCCACGCGCGCGGCGGATTGAGCAATAGCGTACGCATCGCTGCTGGTGCTGCGCGCCAGTTCGGCGCCGCCTGCGGAAGCGCCCACGGCGAGCGCGAGATTGGCGTTCACGCGTTCTGCGATAAGCGCGGCGGTGGAGACTTGCGCGGCAAGAGTTGTATCAGCGGCGGCGTCGCGATGAGCTTT
>JAEUMU010000078.1 GCA_016791325.1 Hyphomonadaceae bacterium | reverse complement strand
GGCCAGCATTGCTTCGGCCTCGCTGCGCGCGGCCTCGCTATCGAAGCTTACCACCACGACATCGACGTTGCGCCCTTCAAAACGCCGCGCCAGGCCGCCCAGCGTAGGCATCTCTTCGACACACGGCGCACACCACGTCGCCCACAGATTCAGCACGACTACATCGCCGCTATAATGATCGCCCAGAGCGCTCTCGGCGCGGGCGGCGTTTTGCACAGGGCGGCCAGGGAATGGCGGGGGGTCGTCCATAAATTCCAGCCGCGCCATTTCGCCCCGCGCGTATTGGCGCAGGCCGCTCGCCGTCTCCGGCTTTGAAGACGCCGCGAAAAGCACGTAAAGGAGCGCTGCTAATCCAGCAGCCATCAACACCAATGCGGCCCAAAGGGCCCATGATCTCCCGGAGGCAGGTGCTTTCGTGTCCAAGTCCGATCCTTCTTCCGGCGGCCAGCAGATGTGGGGTGGACGCTTCGCTGCCCAGCCCGACGACGCCATGCAGGCGATCAACGCCTCCATCGACGTCGATCAACGGCTATGGCGCGAGGACATAGAAGGCTCCAAAGCGCACGCCGCCATGCTGGCGGCGCAGGGGATCATTACGGCAGAAGACAACGCCAAGATACAAGCCGGGCTCGACCAGATCGCCGCAGAGATCGCCGAAGGGCGCTTCCCGTTCTCGCGCGCGCTGGAGGACATCCACCTTAACATTGAAGCCCGCCTGACCGAGCGCATCGGCGAAGCGGGCAAGCGCCTGCATACTGGCCGCTCGCGCAACGATCAGGTCGCCACCGATTTTAAACTCTGGACCATGCGCGCCGCGCGCGAAGCCGCTGATGGCTTGCGCATGCTGCAAAAGGCGCTCGTGAAACGCGCCGATGAGCATGCGGATTGGATCATGCCCGGCTTCACCCACCTGCAGACCGCCCAGCCGGTAACCCTGGGCCATCACCTGCTGGCCTACGTCGCCATGGCCGAACGCGATCGGGTGCGCCTGATCGGCGCGGCGCTGGAAGCGGCGTGGGAATGCCCGCTCGGGGCGGCCGCCCTGGCAGGCTCCACCTTCCCGATCGACCGGGAAACAACCGCTCATGCGCTCGGCTTTCACGCCCCAGCCGGCAACTCGCTCGACGCAGTTGCGTCGCGCGATTTCGCGCTCGCCGTATTGGCCAATCTCGCCATCGCCGCCACGCATCTCTCGCGCCTGGCGGAAGAGATCGTGCTCTGGACCAGCCCGCAATTCGGCTTCGCCACGCTTAGCGATGCGTGGTCCACGGGCTCCTCCATCATGCCCCAGAAGCGCAATCCAGACGCGGCTGAACTCATCCGCGCCAAGGCCGCGCGCATCGGTGCCGATTTCGCCGCGCTCAACGCGATCGTGCAGAAACTGCCGCTCGCCTACGCCAAGGATTTGCAGGAAGACAAACAGCTCACCTTCAACGCCTTCGACAACTTCGCGCTCTCGCTCACCTCCATGATCGGCATGATCGAGACGATGACGTTCAACCGCGCCGCCATGCGCGAAGCAGCCGCCCGCGGCTATTCCACCGCCACCGATCTCGCCGATTGGCTGGTGCGCGATCTCAAAACGCCGTTTCGCGAAGCGCACGAAATCACCGGCCGCATCGTTCGCCGCGCCGAGCAACTGGGCGTTAGGGAGCTGGTTGACCTCTCACTTGCTGAGTTCCAAGCCGTCGATCCACGCATCAACGAAGCCGCGCGCGCGCTGCTGACAGTTGAAAAATCCGTCGAAAGCAGGGATTGCTACGGCGGAACCGCACCCGAACGCGTGCGCGAACAAATCGCGCGCTGGAAGGAGAACTTCAAATGACCCGCCTGGTGCTCGCCGCTCTGGCGCTTACGCTCGTCTCCGCTTGCGGCGTGTCGGGCGGACTCGCCCGGCCCGATCCGCTCTGGAACCGCGACGAAACCATCGCCCGCGAATGCGCGCGCCAACGCCAAGCGCGAGAAGAGCTCGACCCCCGCTGCAGCGAACAGCAAACGCCGCGATGAACCATTTCGACTACCGCGGCGGCGTGCTCCGCTGCGAAGATGTGGCTCTTTCCGCCATCGCCGACGCTGTCGGCACGCCGGCCTACGTCTATTCCAGCGCCACGCTTGAGCGTCACTATGAGGTGTTCAAGCAGGCTTTTGCCCCGCGCGACATCCTGGTGGCGTTTGCGGTCAAAGCGAACGCCAACATCGCCGTCATCAACACGCTGGCGCGCAAAGGCGCCGGCGCCGATACGGTCAGCCAAGGCGAAATTGAGCGCGCGCTGAAGGCGGGTGTGCCCCCTCAAAAGATCATTTTCTCCGGCGTCGGCAAAACCGAGCAGGAGTTGGCGTTTGCGGTGCAAACCGGCGTGCATCAGATCAACGTTGAAAGCGTTGCTGAGCTAGAGACGCTCTCGCGCGTCGCCTGGGCTCTGAAGATGCCCGCGCCCATCGCTATCCGCGTCAATCCCGATGTCGGCGCCGGCGGCCACGAGAAAATCTCCACCGGAAAGGGTGACGCCAAGTTCGGCGTTTCGATCGAGCAGGCGTTAGCGCTATATGCGCGCGCGCACAGCGATAGCCACCTAGAGCCGAAGGGCCTCGCTGTTCACATCGGAAGCCAAATCAAACAGCTGGCGCCGCTTGAGGCGGCGTTTCGCGTGATGCGCGGCTTGGTGGAGAAGCTGCGCGCGGATGGCTTGCCGGTTGAGCGCCTGGACCTCGGCGGCGGTTTGGGCGTGCCTTATTTCAATGAGCCAGCGCCGCCCTCGCCCGCCGAATCCGCCGCCATGGTCGGGCGTGTCATGGATGGCCTGGATATCGGCCTTGCATTTGAGCCGGGTCGTATGATCGCGGGCAATGCGGGCGTTCTGATTTCGCGCGTAATCCGCATTCAGGACCGCCCCAAGCGGCCAATCCTGGTGCTTGATGCGGGCATGAACGATCTGCTGCGCCCGGCCATGTACGAAGCCTTTCACGACATCAAGCCCGTGCGCGAACCCACCGCGCCAGAACAAGCGTATGATGTTGTTGGGCCTATCTGCGAAACCGGCGACACATTCTCGCGTGATCGCGCATTGCCGCCGCTGGAGGATGGCGATCTCGTGGCCTTCCTGACGGCGGGCGCCTACGGGGCGGTGATGGCCTCCACCTACAACGCCCGTCCGCTCATCGCGGAAGTTTTGGTGCGTGGGAGCGCTTTTGAAGTTGTGCGGCGCCGCTGGACAGTGGACGAACAAATGGCGTTGGAAACCATTCCCCAGTGGAAGGAGTCGTAATGGTGCGGATTGTCTTTGTAGCTATTGCTCTGGCGCTCGCCGCCTGCGCCACGCCCGCTTCACAAAGCTCCGCACAGGATCAGTTCTTCGCCAACCTTGAACAGCTTTGCGGTCAATCCTACGCCGGCCGCGTGGTGACGAACGATTCCGCCGACGCCGCTTTCGCCTCCCAAACGCTGCTAATGCAGGTGCGCGCGTGCAGCGCCTCCGAAATCCGCATCCCCTTTCACGTCGGCGAAAATCGCTCGCGCACATGGGTCATCACCCGCACAAGCGCCGGCTTGCGCCTCAAGCATGATCATCGCCACGAAGATGGTTCGGAAGACGTCCTCACCCAATATGGCGGCGATACCGCCAATTCCGGCTCGCCCACCCGCCAGGAATTCCCGGCGGACGCGTTCTCCCAAGCTCTCTTCGTGGAAAACAACATTCCTCAGTCGGTAACCAATGTGTGGGCTGTGGAGGTGCATCCGGGCACGACCTTCGCTTACGAGCTGCGACGGGAGAACCGCCATTTCCGCGTCGAATTTGATCTCAGCGCACCTGTCGCCGCCCCGCCCCCGCCCTGGGGCGCGGACTAGTCGGGAATTAAGCGAAAGTTAGCCAGCAGCGCTCGCGCCATCAGCGCTTGGTCATGGTTTGGCTGGAATTGCGCTGATAGGCTCGCGCACCCGGCATGAAGCATCAGGACGCCCTCGATCTCCTCGCCCGTGAAACCGCGCGCGCCGGGCGGTTAATTGCGCTTGAGCGCGCCCTCCGCGCTGGGCTCTGGTTGCTGCTGGCCCTGGGCGCATGGGCGGTGATCGCGCTGATCGGCTTGCACGATCGTTTAAATCTTCTGGGGCAGAGCATAACCGCGTGCGCCGCGCTCGCCGGCTTTGCGTGGCTGGGATTGCGTTCGGTTCGAGCGTGGCGGCGACCGACGCGCGAAGAGGCCCGCGCACGCCTAGCTGTAGATTCCGCACTGGACGCTGGCGCCTTCGAAGCGCTGGAGGATCGCCCCACCCGCTATGACGCCTTCTCCGTGGCGCTGTGGCGGCGCGCTCATGATCGCGCCTTGGAACAAGCGGGAACCGCACGCGCTGGGTTACCCCGCCCGCGCCTCGATGAACTGGATCGCTACAAAATTCGCTACATTCTCCTCGCCGCGCTGGCGCTGGGGTTCGTCGCAGCTGGAGAAAGTGCGCCGGATCGCTTAGCGCGCGCCTTTGCGCCCGATCCCGGGCCGCTCTTGGGCGATCGCGACATGGCGATCGAAGCTTGGCTCGCGCCAGCAGATTACACCCACGCGGCGCCGATCTCGCTCTCTGATCGCCTCGGCGAAACCATCGCCACCCCCCCATCGGTGGAAGCCACAGTGCGCCTCACTGGCCCGGTTGGCGCGCCGCTGCTGGTGTACGAGGGCTCAGGCGAACGGCGCGAGGTGCGATTTTCACGCGGCGCCGATGGCGCATGGGAAGCGCAGATGGCGTTGCCCGGCGCGGGGCGCCTCCGCGTTGTGCGCTTTCACACGCGCGCCGCCTGGCGCATCGCCCCCGCCGCCGATCGCGCGCCCCGCACGGCCTTCACCGCCCCGATTGAACATCTGGCGGATGAGCGCGCCACCATTTACTGGCGCGCCGAAGATGACTTCGGCGTGCGTTCGCTGGTGCTTCGCGTTCGCCCAATCCATCCCCCTGAAGGGTTGACGCGCGCCGATCCGATCGACACCCCCTTAGAGTCCCCAGCCGGCGACCCGCGTGAGGCCGAAGGCCAAAGCGCAGTCGATCTCGCCATGCATCCTTATGCAGGCATGGAGGTCGAGGCGCGCATCGTGGCGATCGACGCGCTGGGCCAGGAGGGAATGAGCGATAGCCTGCGCTTCACGCTTCCTGAGAAGGTGTTCCTGCAACCGTTGGCGCGCGCCGCCATCGAAATTCGGCGCCACATTCTGGCGGAGCGCCGCGCCTATCGCCCCGCCCCGCGCGAGCGCACGCGCACGCTGCCGGCTGGCGATATCTTGTTCGGCGACGCCCGCATCGAAGTGCGTGACGATAGCCGCAATCCGCCTTTGCGCCGCGCGCCCGCCGGCATCCAGCGCGCCGCCCGCCTGCTCGACGCGCTGACGATGGCGCCGGAAGATGGCTACTTCCGCGACCTCGCCGTGTTCCTTGGCTTCCGCACCGCCCGCGCGCAACTCGCACTCGCCGAGCAGATCGGTGAAGCCGACCTTGCCGCCGATACGCTCTGGCGCACTGCGCTTCGCGCGGAATACGGCGGCTCCGGCGATGCGCGCACTGCGCTGGAAGAGGCGCAGCGTCAGTTGGCCGAAGCCTTGGCGCAGGGCGCGCCGCCCGAACGCGTCCGCCAATTGGTGGAGGCGCTACGCCGCGCGAGCGAAGCTTATATGCAGGCGCTGGTGCAGGAAGCGCTGCGCACTGGCCAGCAGCAAAGCATGGAGGACACCGAAGAACAAACCTCCCTTACCGAGCGCGATATCCAGCAGATGCTCGAGCAAGTGCAGCGCCTTGCCGAACAGGGCCGCCACGCAGAAGCGCAGCAGATGCTGCAAATGCTGGCCGGTATTCTCGCCAACATGGACGTGCAGCTGAGCGAAGCAGGCCAAGGCGGCGAAGGCGATCCCGATGAGCAAATGCAGCAAAGCATGGATGAGCTTTCTCAAACCATGGGCGAGCAGCGCGCCTTGCGCGATCAAACCCAACAGCAACAGACGCAGCGCCAGCAACAGGGCCAGGGCGGTTCCGGCGGCCAGCAGCAAGGCGGCGAAGGCGGCGACGACATGGCGCAGCGCCAGGCGCAGATCCGGCAGGGCTTGGCCGAAGCGCAGCGCATGGCCAATGAAGCCGGCGCCGCGCCAAGCCCTTCGCTCGATCAAGCCGGCGAAGCCATGCGCCGCGCCGAGGATGCGCTGCGCCGCGGCGATTTCGAGGGCGCCGAGGCCGCTCAGTCGGCGGCGCTCGATGCATTGCGCGAAGGCGCGCAGGCGCTGGGCGCGGAGATGCGCGAACGTGGGCGCGAAGGTCAGCGCGGCGAAGGCCAAGGCGGCGCGCGCGATCCGTTGGGCCGCACTATGCCGAATGGCGCAGGCGCCGATGGCGAAGGGGCCCTGCCGACAACTTCAGACCCGGTGCGCGCGCGCGAAATCTACGACGAAATACGCCGCCGCGCGCAGGATGCAAACCGCCCCGAAGCCGAACGCGAATACCTCCGCCGCTTGCTCGATCGCTTTGGCGACAGCTGAGCCTTGACCGCACGCGCCCACGCTCCACACTCATGGCAGGCGCAAGCCAAATGGAGTCATCCATGCGCACGTTGATTTCCTTCGCAGCGGCCGCAGCTTTGCTGGCGTGTTCGCCGCCAGCCGCACCCGACAGAGCCGATGCGCCCTCGCCCACCCCCCCGGCGCCGCAGCAAACGGCCTGCAACGCAGTCACGCCCGACGCCTCCCGCCAGGTCGCGGTGCAAGCGCCGTTGGCGGCGGCGGCGGCGGTTTCGGATTTGCGCGGCGGCGCCATCGCGCCCGGCGTGTACGATCTCGTCAGCGCCACGCGCGTCGATGCAGCCACCGGCTGGCAGGGTACGCGCGCAGTTGCGCTCGCGGTCACGGAAGCACCGAACGGCGTTGTCACCTTCGATTGGGCAGGCGCAGCGACGAGTGGTGAAACCGATCGCTGGACCGCGACGTTCTCTGAAATCCCACAAGCACGACTGAACTATACGTGCGGGCGCATGGGTGAGGTCGACGCTGCTTTCGTCGTGCAGGGCGAAGAGTTGCGGTTACGCTTACCCGATGGCGCCAATGGTGCGCTTGACCTCGTCTTCGATCGCCGCTGAGCGCTACCAGCCGCCTTCGGCAAGCAGCGCGGCGTAGGTTTCAACGCCGCGTCTGAACTCCCGCATGCGCAGATTTTCATTTGGCGCATGCTGGTTGTTGTCCGGGTTCACGATCGGAACGATCACAAAGGGCGCTCCCAGCACCTCGCCGATCGGCGCGATTGGCAAGCTGCCGCCCATGAGTGGCGCAATGCTCACCGGCCCGTTCGCAGCCGCCACCACAATATCGACCGCGCGGCGCACGCCGGGATCGTCAAGGGATGAGGCCGCCGCCGGATAGCCAAATTCGTCCATCGTCAGCCGCGCCAGGCGCGGATGCGCACGCCGCTGCTCCGGCGTCGGCGCCTCGTCCACCAGCATATAGCCTTGCGTCCGCAAGTGGGCCTCAAGCGCCGGGCGCACCTCTGCTGGCTCAAGTCCTGGCGTCAGGCGTAAATCGAATCCCGCGGATGCTTCCGGATCAATCGCATTGCGCTGCGGGCCCGCGCCGCCATAGCTCAATTGGGTTACGTTGAGCGCCGGGCGCAAGATCGCTTCGCCATAGGCGAGTCCCGATTCCGATTCCGCAATCTGCGGTCCCGCCAGCATGCCTTCGCTATCAAACCCATCACGCGCGAGCGCCAACGCTTCGCGCATCGGCGCGTCTGCCGTAAGGCCCTCGACCAGAATGCGCCCATCTGGCGCACGCATGGAGGCGATCAAATGCGCCAAGCGGGCAGCCGGATTGGGAGCGACATTGCCGTAATGCCCGGAATGAACGCTCACAGCCGGCCCAAAAACAGTGATCCGGAAGCTCGTGATGCCACGCACGCCGAGCGAAACACGCGGGATGCCCCGCGGATCAATCGGGCCATCGCCGAAAACCCAAAGATCAGCCGCCAACGCATCCCGATGCGTTTGCAGCGTACGCGCGAGATTGGGCGATCCCGCCTCTTCTTCGCCCTCCAGGAAGAAGCGTAGATTCACGCGAAGCGGCATGCCGGCAGCACGCAAGGCGTCCAGCGCGGCCAGCATAGCAAGAATAGGCGCCTTATCATCACTGGAAGACCGCGCATAAATGCGCGCCTCGTCATCAAGCGGATAGCGCGCCTCGCGCCACGGAATAACGGCCGCGCCATCTTCCAGGCGCCCCGCACGCAGCGTCGGCGTGAAGGGCGGCGTCGCCCATTCCTCCAACGGCTCCACCGGCTGTCCATCGAAATGCGCATAGAACAAAAGCGTGCGCGTAGCGCCGGGCGTGTTCAGCTCGCCAAACACCGAGACCGGCGCTTCCGGCGTTTCCAAGAGGCGCGCGCTGATACCGCGGCGCTCCAACATCGCCACGAGCAGATCGGCGTTGCGGCGAATGTCGGCCTCGTTGGAGGCCACGTTCGGCAGCGCCAGCAGCGCGCGCAACTCATCAATCAACGCTTCTTCATGGGCGGCGACGTGCGCGCGCGCGGCCTGCACCGCCGCGTCCAAACGCGGCATCGGCGCCGGCGTGTGCGGCGAGGGCTCCTGC
Organism: Hyphomonadaceae bacterium; assembly: GCA_016791325.1. Taxonomy (GTDB): domain Bacteria; phylum Pseudomonadota; class Alphaproteobacteria; order Caulobacterales; family Aquidulcibacteraceae; genus Vitreimonas. Next base: position 2,138 of record JAEUMU010000078.1, on the reverse strand, counting down.
GCGCTTGCGCAAGCCGCAAGCGCCAGGGCCGTCAGCACCAGGAATTTCAGCTTCATTCGCTCTCCCCCCAGTCAGCTTCGACAACTGCGCACCTTGCGCCAAGGGGAAATCGTCGGCCTTAGCCGTCTATCGCGGCGATATAGGGCAAGCCGCGGTAGCGGCCCTTCTCGTCCATGCCGTAGCCGACCAGGAAGGCGTCCGGGGCGTCCCAGCCAATCGCCTCAATGGGCTCGCCCAGCGCTTGCGGCTTGCGCACGAAGGCGCACGCCATCGTGCGCGGCGCGCCTTTCGCCATCAGGTGCGCCCGCGCAAAGGCGATGGTGCGTCCGCTATCGAACACGTCATCAATGATAAGCGCGGGACGCCCTTCGATCGGACGCGAAATGTCGGCCCGAACGACAACCTTGCCAGAGCTCTCGCGCGCGTCGCGATAGCTCTCCAGCCAGAGCGAATCATAAATCGGGTGTTTGCCGCGCCGCTCCAGCGCCCGCATCAGATCAGCGGCGAACGGTATGGCGCCCTGCAGCAGCGCCACGATGGTCCATCCGTCGTCAACATCAGCCGAAAGCGTTTGCGCAAGCACGTCAACGCGGGCCGCGATCTCTTGCTCTGTCAGCAGAACGCGCAGGCGCGCCTCAGCCGTTACGCAGGCGCAAGCCCGATTGGGCCGCCGCTGGCGCCGCCGCCGGATCGGCCGCAGCGGCAGGCGCCGCCTCAGCTGGCGTATCCAGCAGCAGCTCCTCGTGATGCTCCGCCGTCGGCGAAACACGCGCCGCGCCGCCCGCGAACGCCATCTCAGCGTAGCTCGCGAAGGTGGCTTCGAGATCGACCGCGTCGGCCGGCGGATTTTCAACTCGAATCTGGAACGGCACGGCCGCGCCCGCCGCAATCGGCTGGTCGGTGACGACGTTCACGAGATCAAAAATCTCGCGCGAATTGGAATCCCGCAGAGAAAGCCGCACGGGCGGCGCCATCTTGGCGTCGCGGCCGATGTTGCGCACTTCACCCGATACCAGCAGCACTGGCGTCGGCCCATCGAATGCGCGCTCGACAGCAAGGTCATAGAATTCAAGGCCATAGACGTTCACATCCAAGCCCAGCGCGGCGAAGGCGCTGGCCGAACGCGGCCAAATCTCAGCCACATCCTGGCGGAACGCGACCATGCCGGTGGCAGAAGCCGCAAGGGCAGCCCCTGTCGCCCCCCACACCACCACGGCGGCGCGGGCGCGTTCGCGGCGCATGCGTTCGGCCTGTTGGGCGCGGAATTTGGCGGCGGCGGACGGCGCAGGCCCCGGTTGTTCAGCCGCCCGGCGCAATCTTTCGACACGTTCGCGCGTTAATGGTTCGGGCTTGGAACGTTCGGGCGCCGGCGCGGCTTCCGCAGCATCCCGGAGCTCCAATTGCGGTTCAGCGAACCATGAGAAGCCGCAGGCCGCGCACCGCACGGTGCGTCCGGACGGCCCAATCGCAGCGTCGTCGGCGTAGTAACGCGTCGAGCAAGACGAGCAGGTCAAGATCATGGTAACGATATGCCCTGTAACCCCAGTAACTTATCTGGGTGCATTGATTCTACTGAACTTGTCTAGCCATGGCCCGACCGAACAGTCCTGACCACGAGCTGTTCGAGCGCGGCGTTCTGGCCCGCCTCTCGGGCGTGGACGCCGGCTATGGCGGCGCTTCCCCCGTTTTGTATGGGCTCGATTTTGAAGCCCGCGCACGCGAAGTCGCGCTTGTGACAGGGCCGGCGGCCGCCGGCAAAACCACGCTCATGCACTTACTACGCCTGTCGCTGCCGCCAAGGGGCGGACGCGCAGTGCTGCTCGGCCACGACATCGCGCGCGCAAGCCCCACAACGCGCGCCAAGCTGAAGCGGCGCATAGGCTATGTTGCTGAAAACCCGGTGTTCGTTGAGCAATGGAGCGCGCTGGTCAATATCGCCATGCCGCTGCGCCTGAGCGGCCAGCGCCCGCGTGACTACGCCCATGACGTGCAAGAACTTGTGGATTTCGTCGGCCTTGGCGGGGCGGCGGAATTGCCAGTGCAGCAGCTTTCCGGCGCCGAGCGCCGCCGCGCCGCCATCGCCCGCGCTCTCGCGGCCAAGCCAGAACTGATCCTGACCGATGACCCTACCGCCGGCA
>JAEUMU010000069.1 GCA_016791325.1 Hyphomonadaceae bacterium | reverse complement strand
CGCGGGCGGAGAGGTGCTGCTGGACGGCGCGCGGGCGGAGCATCTCGGCGCCCTCATCACCGTGCTACGCAACGCTGGCGCCAGCGTGGAGGAGCAGGCGAACGGGCTGCTCGTCAAGCGCGGTGGCGAGCGCCTTGCCTCCGTAGATTTCGAGACCGAGCCTTTCCCCGGTTTCCCGACCGATCTGCAAGCGCAAGCCATGGCGATGCTATGCTTGGCTGACGGCCAGTCGCGCATTCGCGAGACCATTTTCGAGAACCGCTTCATGCACGCGCCCGAACTGGCGCGGCTTGGTGCGCAAATCACGGTGCATGGCGCGGAAGCGGTGGTCACGGGCGTTTCGCGGCTGATTGGCGCGCCAGTAATGGCCACCGACTTGCGGGCGTCTGTCAGCCTCGTCATTGCCGGGCTTGCGGCGGAAGGCGAAACTGTCGTCAACCGCGTTTACCACCTGGACCGCGGCTTCGAGCGCCTTGAGGCCAAGCTCGCCGCATGCGGCGCCCGCATCGAACGGCAAAAAGAAGATGTCGCAGCTTAGGCTCATCGCTGAGGACGCCGCGGATCTGGCCATCATCGCCGCCGCAGCGCAGGACGCGCTCGTGCGCATGGGCGATGTCAGCTTTGATCCCAAGGCGCGGCGGTTTACGGCCATGATTAGCCGTTTTCGCTGGGAAACGGCGGGTGAGACCGGTCCGTTCGAGCGCGCCAGCGCCGCGTTGGCGTTTGAAAGCGTGCTCGGCGTGAAAAGCCGGCGCGTGCGTCGCGATGCGGAAGCTTTGGCTTCGGTGCTGTCTATCGCGTTCTCCCCGGGGGAGACGCCTCCCGGCGGCGCCGTTTCTCTTATGCTCGCCGGCGGCGGCGAGATCGTGCTCGATGTCGAATGCCTCGACGCGCTTCTGCTTGATCTCGGCCCCAAATGGCCCACGCCGCGGCGCCCGGATCATGAGGTCTGATCGCCCATGAGCGACGATGCGGACCGCTTGCTGGATGTCGCGCTGGACGAAAACTCGCTTGCGCCGGCGTCCGCCAATGCCGAAGCCGAACGCCGCATAGCTCTTTACGATCTGAAGGAGTCCAACCGTTTCGCCGTGGTCGGCAAGAGTTGCGGGCCTTACGTGCTTGTGCTCGCCGCGGTGGAAGGGCGATTGTTATTCGATGTGAGCGATGAAACTGGCGCGCGCGTCATTGCGCATCAGATGTCGCTATCGCCGCTTCGCAAGCTCATCAAAGATTACGCGATGATCTGCGAGAGCTATCACGCCGCTATCCGCAACGCGGCGCCCAGCCAGATCGAGGCCATCGATATGGGCCGGCGCGGCATGCACAATGACGCCGCTGAAATTCTCCAGGAAGCGCTCAAGGATCGCTTCGTCATCGATACCGAAACCGCGCGCCGTCTGTTCACGCTTGTCTGCGCCCTGCACGTGCGGGGCTAAACGTGAGCGAGGCGGCTCCGCCCGGCTCGGTGCTGTTTGCCTGCACCCAAAACGCCATCCGCTCCCCCATGGCCGCGGAGCTGATGCGGCTGCGCTTCGGGCGCCTGGTGCGGGTGGATAGCGTAGGGGTGCGCCCGGCCGAGGAGGTTTCCGCGATGGCCGCTTTCGTCATGGATGAACGCGGCGGCGAGATCTCCCGCCACCGGCCGAAGGGCTTTGACGCCTTCGAGGAGAACGAAGCGGGGCCGTTTGACCTGATCGTCTCGCTGAGCCCGGAGGCCCATCACCGGGCGCTGGACCTGATCCCGGCCTTGGGCGCGGCGGCGGAATACTGGCCCACCTACGACCCCTCGCTGACGGAAGGCTCGCGTGAGCAGGTGTTGCTGGAATACCGGGCCGTCCGGGACGCCCTGGAAAAGCGGATCGCGGCGCGCTTCGCCCGCCCATCGACGGGCTAACCCAAGACGCTTATAAGGCCCCGCGCCCTGAATCGGAGAGAGAATGGCCAAAGAGGAATTGCTGGAGTTCGCCGGGACAGTCGTTGAATTGCTGCCCAACGCCACCTTCCGCGTGAAGCTGGAGAACGACCACGAAATCATCGCCCACACCGCTGGCAAGATGCGCAAGAACCGCATTCGCGTGCTCGCGGGCGATAAAGTGCTCGTCGAAATGACGCCCTATGATCTGACCAAGGGGCGCATCACGTATCGTTTCAAATGACACGTTCAGGCAATCTCGATCGCGCGATCGTCGTTACAGGGGCCTCTACCGGCATCGGCCGGGCGGCTGTGGCCAAGGCGGTGCGCGAAGGCGCCCATGTTTTCGCCAGCGTCCGCAAGCAGGACGATGCAGACTCTCTTACTCAGGAATTTGGGGCCGCCGTTACGCCGCTTCTCTTCGATGTGGTCGATGAGGCGGCAGTGCGCGCCGGGGCTGCGCGTGTGGCCGAGGCGCTCGGCCCTCGGCGCCTGTTTGGCCTGGTGAACAATGCCGGTATCGCCGTGCCCGGCCCGCTCCTGCATATCGAGAGCGACGAGCTTCGCCGCCAGATGGAGGTCAATCTTATCGGCGTCCATAACGCCACGCGCGCTTTCGCGCCTCTGCTGGGCGCTGACCGCGCCCGCAAGGGCAAGCCCGGGCGCATCGTCATGATCTCTTCCGTGGGCGGCGAGCGCGCGATGCCGTTCGTTGGACCCTACAATGCTTCCAAATTCGCCCTCGAAGGCTATTCGGAATCGCTGCGCCGCGAACTCATCTTGTACGGCATTGATGTCATCGTGATTGGTCCGGGGTCGATCGCCACGCCGATCTGGGACAAGGCCGAGCAGAACGATCTCGCCCGTTTTGTCGAGACGGATTATGGTCCAGCCGCCCAACGCGTCGCCGATTACATGATCGCCCAGGGCCGCGAGGGCCTGCCTGCTTCCGACGTGGGCGATCTGATCTGGCAGGTGCTCACCGCGCCATCGCCTAAGACGCGCTACCCCATCCTGCGCAAAGCCATGATGGATCGTACCATTCCATCGCTTCTGCCCAATCGGATGCTGGATCGCATCATCGCGCGCCGCCTCGGTCTCGCGCCGAAAGCATGAGCGCCAGGCTCGTTCTCGCCAGCGCGTCGCCGCGGCGGCTGGCGCTGCTGGCGCAGATTGGCGTCACGCCGGACGCCGTGATCGCTACCGATATCGATGAGACCCCGCTGCCGAAGGAAACGCCCCGCGCGCACGCACTGCGTCTGGCGGTCGCCAAAGCCAACGCGGCCGAGGCCCCCGGCGCGCATGTGCTGGGCGCGGATACCGTGGTGGCGGTTGGGCGGCGCATCCTGCCCAAGGCCGAAACCGAAGCGCACGCGCGCGCGTGCCTTGCGCTCCTCTCCGGACGCGGCCATCGCGTTTACACCGGCGTTGCGTTACGCACGCCAGCGGGCACGCGCGCACGCCTGGTAGAGACGCGCGTGCGGTTCAAGCAGCTTACGCACACGGAGATCGACGCTTACGTCGCTTGCGGCGAATGGCGCGGAAAGGCGGGCGGATACGCCGCGCAGGGCGCGGCGGCGCGTTTCATCACCTCGATCATGGGATCATATTCCTCCATTGTGGGGTTGCCTCTCTATGAGACGGCCTGTCTGCTGGATGGCGCGCCATGAGCGAGCGGCTGGAAACCTGGATTGACGCCGCCATCGGCGAAACCCGCGAAGCCTTGGTGCGCGAAGGCAAGCCGATCGCCTTGCGCGTGGTGCGCGCCAGCGATTCCGGCGCACGCGCGCGTTGGGGGGAGGTGTATTGCGCGCGCGTGCGCGAGGTGGATGTGCGCCGGCGCGGGGCGTTTCTTGATTTGGGCCTCAGCCGCGATCAAGGCTTCTTGCCGTTGGGCGATGACGGGCGCGCCCGGCGCGCCGGGCGGGAGCGCGTGCGCCTGCACGAAGGGGAAGGCGTCGTCGTCGCGGTCGTGCGCGAAGCGGCGCGCGGCAAAAGCCCGGTGTTGGAACTGCAGGAAACCGGCCATGACGGCGCCGCGCCGCATCTGCTCGCGCGCCACGAATGCGATGAAGAATTGGTGCTGGCAAAGCCCGCCGAGTCGCAGATGCGCGCCAAGCTAGATGCGCTGGTTGAAGATTGCCTCTCCCGCACCGCCCCGATTCCCGGCGGCGGCGCCTTGACCATCGAGCCGACGGCGGCGCTGACGGCGATCGATGTCGACGCCGGCGCCCGCGCGGGCTCTAGCGATCCTGACCGCTTCGCGCTCGAGCTGAACCTCGCCGCCGCACAGGAGGCTGCCCGCCAGATCAGATTGCGAAACATTGGCGGAATCATCGCAATTGATTTCGTCCATCTGCGTTCCAAACAGCACCGCAAACAGCTGGAAGAGGGCGTTCGCGCCGCTTTCGCGGGTGATCCTTGGAGCGTTCAGTTCGGCGGCCTTTCCGCGTTCGGCGTGTTTGAGCTTTCGCGCGCCCAGCTTCGCACGCCTCTGCACGAGCAGATGCGCGATCCCGACGGCCGCCTTTCGCTTGAGACGCTGGCGCTTGCCGCTGTGCGCGCAATCGAGCGCGAAGCGCGCGTTGCAAGCGGGCGCCAGATCGTATGTTCTGTTTCCGCCGAGGTGAAAGCTTGGCTCGACGTGGCAGAGATTGGCTGGCGCGCTGAACTCTCGAACCGGATCGGCATGCGCTGGACAATAGAGGCTGCGCCGGGATCGCGCGATCGCATTGATGCGAGGGCGTTATGAGCAAGTGCGTGATTTGCGGCAAGCCGAAGGACGAGAAATACAAGCCCTTCTGCTCCAAGCGGTGCGCGGATGTTGATCTGAACCGCTGGTTTTCGGGCAAATACGTCATCAGCACGGACGAGGAGGCGCCTGATGACGAACGCGACCGCGAGGATCGCGAGCGCTGACGCAAACTGTCGTGCTGGCGCGGGCCCTTGTCGAATATGGCGGCTCAGCGCGCAGTTCTGCGCTGTAAGCTCAAGTCATGAGACTTGTGTTGCTGGCGGCGGTCGGGTCGCTGCCTCTGCTTCTGGCCGCATGCGCCACGCACAGCGCGCCATCCTCCGATCTCGCTCGCGCTTGCGGCATAGTGCTTGCGCCTGCGCCGCTTGTGGTGGGCGATGGCAGCCGCGACCGCGGCTTTCCCGGCGGTGTCAGCCTCGTGGATGTGGATGGCGATGGCGATCTCGATCTTATGGCCACCGGCGGATACAGCCCCGTCGCGCGGCCGCTGCGCTATCGGCCTAACACGCTTTACATCAATGACGGGGCGGGCCGCTTCTCGCACGCTTCGGACGCCGAGTTCACCGTGGCGGACAATGCCAATTCGGGCAGTACATGGGGCGATGTGGACGGCGATGGCGATCCGGACGCTTTCATCAGCACCCAACATGGCCGGCCGGACATTTTCCTGCGCAATGCCGGCGGGCGGTTCACGCGCGCGGCGCTGGGTGCGGCCACAACCACGCCCGGCAGCAACTTCGCCGCCAGCTGGGTTGATATTGATGGCGACGGCGATCTTGATTTGACTTCCGGCGGCCCAACGCTGGAGCCCGGCGCGCCCATGCTGATCTTCCGTAACGATGAAGGCGCGTTTGTGCGGGTGACGGACCTGCCGATTGAGAATGGCGCTTCCAACGGCGGTGCTGTGCTGTGGGCGGATTTCGACAATGACGGCGATCCGGATCTACTGGTCGCCAACAGCGACGTACAGCGCCGCAGCGACATGGCGCCGGCGACCTACGAATCCCCGCAACTCTACCGCAATGACGGCGCGTGGCGCTTCTCGCGCATGGAGGGGCAGAGTTTCGACGCGATCGCCTTCGCCTCATCCGTCGCCGCTGCGGGCGATATCGACAATGACGGCGATCTCGACCTTTATTTCGCGAACTTCGCAGGCGCGAGCTACATTTTTCTCAACGATGGCGCGGGACGCTTCGCGCGCGATCCGCGCTTCGCCGCGCCAAGCCATGAAGGGTGGGGGACAGGCGCGGCGTTTGTGGATTTCGATCTGGACGGCGACCTCGATCTCGTCGGCAGCGGCTATGAGTGGGGCATCCTGCTTTGGCGCAACGATGGCGCTGGCGCATTCGTGTTGGATGAAACCCCGGCGCTGCGTGAGCGGGTAGCGACATATTCAGGTGCGGCCTCAGGCGACATTGATGGCGATGGCGATCTCGATCTCGTGCTGGGCAATTGGGGTGAAACGGAAGCCGGAGATTTTGTCACCGTGCTCGCCAATCAAAGCACGCCTTGCGGGACGCCGCTTCGGTTGCGTTTGCGCGATCGCCATGGCGCGGCGGATCCGCTAAATGCGCGCGTGACTTTAATCACGCGTGGCGGTCATGGGGAGCGGCGGCAGATGCGCGAGGCCATGGCGCAATCCACCTTCCGTAGCCAAAGCGCGGACGCCTTCCTTTTTGCTGTGCCCCACGGCGAGCGCATCGTGCGCGCCGAGGTGCGCTGGCCCGATGGGCGAATACAGCACATCCGCCGGTTCACGCGCCAGGGTGCGACAAGCGTGACCGAGCCGGCCGCTTAAGCCGCGAGTTGCGCCACAATCGGCACATGATCGCTGGCTTTTTCCAGCCCGCGCGCTTGTCTGTAGATGTCTACGTTCTGCAGCAAATCCGCTGCCTGTGGTGAAAGCAGCAAGTGATCGATGCGGATGCCGTTGTCGCGCTGCCAGGCGCCGGCTTGATAATCCCAGAACGTGTATTTGTGCGCCGCGCCGTCGGCCTGCATGTAGGCGTCCGCCACGCCCAAATTCAGCAGCGCCCGGTAGGCTGCGCGCGTCTCCGGCTGGAATAGAGCGTCGTTGGCCCAAACGGCGGGATTTACACAATCCACGTCGCGGGGAATGACATTGTAGTCGCCGGCGATGACGAAGCGTTCCTCCAGCTGGAGCAGGCCGCGCAGGTGCGCCTGCAGCGCCTCCATGAACGCCAACTTGAACTGGAATTTCTCCGTGCCGACGGGATTGCCGTTCGGCGCATAGATCGAAGCGACGCGCACAGGTCCGGCCGGCGCAGCGATGACGCACTCGATATAGCGGGCGTGCTCGTGATCCAGGCCGGGTACGCCGCGTATCGTCTCTTCGATCCGGTGTTTGGAGAGAATGGCTACGCCATTGTAGCTCTTTTGCCCGTAGGTCTCGATGTTGTAGCCCAGCGCCTCAAATTCCAGACGCGGGAAGCGCGCGTCTTCGCACTTGATTTCCTGCAGGCACCAGATGTCTGCGTTCACAGCCTCGAACACTTTCAGCGCGGTCGGCAGGCGCGCGAGGATGGAATTGACGTTCCAGGCAGCGATTTTGAGGCTCATGCGGCCGCAGGCTTAGCCACATGCGGGATCGATCTCAACCGATTCAGCCGAACCAGCCCAACGCCACGGCGCCAAATCCGATCACCACCAACGCGATCCCGGCGGCGAGCACATAGCGCATGCCAAGGCCTGTTTGGCCGGCGCGCGCCTCCTCGGTGCTAATTTCGACGTGGTCTTCGACTTTGCGGGCGGTCATGGCCTCTCTCCTTGCGGCTCCGCTTGCGCTAATCTGCGGCCTTACCGTGTTCCAGGAGCGGAGCAACCGGCGGAGCGGGGCATGTTTGTAATCCTTGTGGCCTTCACCTTGTTCCATATCGTGGTGGGAACGGCGTGCCTGATCTGGGCCGTGCGCCTGTTGACGCCGGGCGAACGGGGCCTGTGGCGTGCGCCTGCGGCGCTGCTCGTGGCGGAGTTGATGTGTTGGATTTACCCGATCGCGGCTTTCGTTTCGGCCAAGTTGGCGTGGCGCGAGCATCTGGCCGGAGCAGGGCATGCCTTGCCGTTGTTGCTCGCGCCCATTCTGTGGCTGGTAGTGATGGGGTTGGTGTTCGCCATTGCCGACTTCATCGATGATGGCGTGATCGGCAATGCGCGCGGGCGCCGGCCTTAATGCTGGGTCGCGGTGCGCGGGGCGATGGGCCCAGTCGGGCGTTGGCGCGTGGGCGGCGAATAGGGATCAGCCGTTAGCCCGCCGACTTGCGCGGCGCCCAGCACGCCCAGCGTGCGATCGGGTGATGTGCGCCCTGGGGTGTAGCCGGTGCATGTGCCGTTATCGGCGCAGGCGACCATGTTGCCGTTCTCTGGATTGTAGCAGCCGTAGCCGCCGTTCTCGCCGCGCAGCTTGACGCCGCCCGCAGCGTCGCACGCGGCGTACACTTGCCCCCGCGTGTGCGTTTGCGAGAGCACGAACTGCGCCGCGTTCGCCGCCGTGGGGGCCGCAATCAAAGCGCCCGCCAGCGCAAGCGCCGTCGCGAACGTGACGGATTTCAAAGACGTGGACATCGGCTAAATCTCCCGGCGTTCCTCGGCTCGCGCCCGGATTAGAGCGGCGCATGCCGGCGCTGGCAAGCTAGCGCTGGCTAGAATCCCTTGAATTCGGCGATTTCATCCACGCTCGCGCGCGCGCTGCGCAGCGTGTTCACCGGCGCGCTCATATCGGCGTAGCCGAGCGCCATGCCGGCATAGATCATCTCGTGCTCTCCCAAGCCGAAATGCGCATGCAGCGGTTGGCGCAGCATCGCCCATGCCTCTTGCATGCAGGTGGAAAGGCCGCGCGCCTGCGCCGCCAGCGCCACAGATTGCATGAACATGCCCATGTGCGCCCATTGGCCGTAACCCATGCGCTCATCGATCACGAAGAACAGCCCGATAGGCGCGCCGAAAAATTCATAGTTGCGCGCGAACTGCATCAGCCTGCCGGGTTTGTTGTCGCGCGGGACGCCGAGCAGGGCGTACATATCCTCGCCAACCTTGAAGCGGCGCGAACGATAGGGCTCCCAAAGATCGGCCGGGTAGATGAAACGGTCGCCCGCGTCTCCTGGCAAATGCGTTCTGGCCAATTCGATCACTGCCTGGCGCGCCGCCCCCGCCACTGCGATTACGCGCCATGGCTGCAGGTTGCCGCCAGAGGGCGCATAGCGCGCCACATCGAGAATATCGCGCACCAGCGCTTCCGGCACGGGATCGGGTTTGTAAGCGCGGATGGAAATGCGCGCCCGCAGCGCCTCATCGACGTTCATGCCCGCTCCCGGTTCGCGCGTTGAATATCTTTAGCGTAGAGCCGCCCGGCCTTCTGAGCGGCGTCAATCTCTTTGGCCGTCATCTCGCGCGCCAACGCCGCGGCGCGCTTGCGCGCGGCGTCTTCGCCGGCCACCGCCACCGCCGCATAAAGCCACGCCAGCGCCTCAACCGGATCGTCGCGAAAGATGAGATCGGAATAGTGCATCATCGCCGGCGCATGGCCCAATTCGCTCGCGCGCTTCAGCCAATAGCGCGCCTCGCCGGGATCGCTCATGGTGGCGAGTTCAACCATCGCTGCGCGGTCGCCAGCGCCGGCTGCGGATTGATATAGCGCCCGCGCTGCCTCCGCATCGCGCCCAACGCCCATGCCGGAGCGCAGCGCCATGGCGTAAGCGGTTTGCGCTGGCGGGTAGCCCATGTCGGCGGCGCGCGCGAAACAATCCACCGCCGCGCCGACCTGACGCGGCCCGCCGAGGCCCCTCCAGTAGAGCAGACCGAGATAATGATGGCCGACAGCGCGTTCTTCATCCTGCAGCGCGTCTTCCAGCAACCGGCGCGCGCGCTTCCAATCGCGCCGCTCGAACGCGTCCAGCCCGCGGTCCAGCGCGGAGCGATCAGGGCCGAACAGGCCCATGCTCTAGATGGAAAAGCTCACGCCGCAGCCACATGAGGACTTGGCGTTGGGATTCTTCACTTTGAACGCGGCGCCGATCAACTCATCCACCCAGTCCACTTCTGAACCGAGCAGAAAGGGCAGCGAAACCGGATCAACGAACAGGCGCGCGCCATCACGCTCGACCACATGGTCGTCGGCGTTGGCGCCTGGAGCTACGGCGATTTCATACTGAAATCCCGAGCAGCCGCCGCCTTCCACCGCCACGCGAAGACCTGCGCCCGGCGGCTCGCCGGCGACAACCGCTTTGATCCGCGCGGCGGCGGCCTGTGAAAGTGCGACATCAGCCATTTGTTAACGCCGTTGCTTGGGCGGATTCTCAAGCCGCCCGGTCCCATATATGGTCTCATCCTGCGCTTGAGGAGAAGGTGAAACGTGGCGGAAGGCAGGCAGTCCAGGCGCGGAGGGGGCGAAATAGCCCCAGCGGACGCCTATCAGCGCCCGCCCCGCGCGCCTTACGCCACTGATCCGGCGCGGTCACGCGGGCGGCTCCACGCTGAGCCCGAGAGCAGCAGCCGCACTCCGTTCGAGCGAGACCGGGACCGCATCGTCCACGCCAGCGCCTTCCGCCGGCTCAAGGGCAAAACGCAGGTCTTCGTCGCCCACGAGGGCGATCATTACCGCACGCGTCTCACACATTCGCTTGAGGTGGCGCAGATCGCCCGCTCGGCGGCGCGCCGGCTGGGCCTCGATGACGATCTTGCCGAAGCCCTGGGCTTGGCGCACGACCTCGGCCACCCCCCATTCGGACACACCGGCGAGGATGTGCTCGATGCATGCATGGAAGGGTACGGCGGCTTTGATCACAACGCACAGACGTTGCGGGTGCTCACCAAGTTAGAACATCGCTACCCCGCCTTCGATGGGCTCAACCTCACCTGGGAAACGCTCGAAGGGGTGGTGAAGCATAACGGGCCGCTGATCTTTCACGGCAAGAGGCTGCAGGATCTGCCCGTCGCGATCCAGGAATACGTCGCCACCCACGATCTCGAACTCAGCACGTGGCCGGGGCCCGAAGCGCAAGTCGCCGCCCATGCCGACGATGTGGCCTACAATAATCACGACATTGACGATGGCTGGCATGCGCAATTGTTCAGCTTCGCTGAACTGCGCGCCGAAGTACCGATGGTGGAGCGCGTCGCGGCGACGGTGGAACGCGACTATCCAGGCTTGGCGGAAGATCGGGCCGTAGCCGAAACGGTACGCCGGCTGATCGGGGTGTGGGTGGATGATCTGGTCTGGGAAACGCAACGGCGCATCAGTGAGGCCAAGCCGCAAAACGCCGAAGCGGTGCGCGCCGCCGGAACGCCGCTCATCGGCTTTTCCGACGTGATGAACGAACACCAGGCCGTGCTGCGCAGGTTCCTGATGGAGCGCATGTATCGCCACTGGAAGGTCAATCGCTCGCGCAGCCAAGCGAAACGCATTCTTAAGCAGTTGTTTGATCTATTCCTTGCGGAGCCGGAATTATTGCCGCCGGATTGGCAAAGAGGCGGCGATGGCCCCGGCGGCCAGCGCACGGCGCGCCGCGTTTGCGATTACATCGCCGGCATGACCGACGATTTCGCGATCGAGGAACACCGTCGCTTGTTCAGCCTGTGATGAACTGCAGTCGCGCTAGGCGCGCGGCAATACGGTTCCATCACAGTGCGGGCGTCTGCTTTGCGAACTTGCGCGCGCGGCTCGTGCTAAAGTGGCGTCCACGATTCCTAACGGAGCGTTTGCTTTGGCCAGCCGATTCGATTCACGGATGCACGAATACGAAGATCGCTCGCGCTCGGCGGGCATGATCTACGTGCTGATGATTGTCGTCGCGGCGGCGTTCGGCGGCTTCGTTTGGCAGCTTTACAGCGCGCCGGAGATTCCGCGCATTTCTGCGCCCGCCGGCCCCTACAAAATGGCGCCCGCCCCAGATGCGGCGGGTGCGCCCGATCCAACCGAACAGGGCGCCTTCTACGATGCGCTGGAAGGGCGCACCGTGGGTGTGGAAGCGACGCCCCGTCCAGGGCCCGAAGTTGTCTCCTCCACGCCGCCGCCCGCACCCGCGGGGCCTCCTCAACTCGCGCCCGCGCCGCGTTTTGTCGGCAGCGGCCCATATGTGGCGCAATTGGCGGCGCTGCAATCGGAAGCCGCGGTCGACGCCGCCTGGCGTCGCATGGCTTCGCGCGCGCCTGATTTGTTCGCGCAGGCCCGGCTCGATGTCGAGCGCGCCGATCTCGGCGCACGCGGCATTTATCACCGCGTGCGCGCGGGCTATTTCGCTGATCGCGAAAACGCAACCCGCTTTTGTGAGCGCATCCGCCAAATGGGCCAGGACTGCATCGTGGTGTCGCGTTAGGTTCGCGCCGCCATGCTTTCCTGCGCTCTCGGCATTCGCCAGCCCAAGCTCGACGCCAACTTGCGCGCCTTCTTGAAGGACGCGCGCCCGTGGGCGCTTATCCTGTTTCGCGAAGCCTGCGTCACGCGCGATCAGGTGCGGGCGCTCAACGGGGAACTGCGCGAGGCCGTGGGTCACGACGCGCTGGTGTGGATCGACCAGGAGGGCGGGCGCGTCGCGCGCCTCAAAGCGCCGGAATGGCCTGTCTGGCCGGCATGCGCCGCATACGGCGCCGTATTTGCGGGTGATAACGCCGCCGGCGTCGAAGCGGCGTGGCTTGGCCATCGGCTCATCGCCCCCGAGCTGCGCGCTCTCGGCGGCGACGCCGCTTTCGCGCCGGTGCTGGACGTGCCAGGTCAGGGCTCTGACAAGATCGTGGGCGATCGCGCCTTCTCAGCCAAGCCGAAGAACGTGGCGACGCTCGCGCGCGCTGCGTTGGCGGGGCTGCATGATGGGGGCGTTGCGGGCTGCATCAAGCACATGCCCGGTCATGGCCGCGCCACAGCAGACAGCCATCTGGCGCTGCCGCGCGTCAGCGCCGCCGAAGCGGACCTCGCCGCCGACATTCTTCCGTTCGCCCAAAACGCCGACGCCGAAGCCGCCATGACGGCGCACATCATCTACGAAGCATGGGATGCTGATCGACCCGCCACCTGTTCGCCCATCGTGATCGAAACCATCATCCGCGGCCAGATAGGCTTCCAGGGCTTATTGATGAGTGATGATCTCGACATGAAGGCGCTGCAGTTCGCGCTGAACGGAGGGCTGCAAGCGCGGGCGCAAGCCGCGCTGGGCGCGGGGTGCGACGTGGTGCTGCAGTGCTCAGGCGTGCTCAACGAAATGCAGGAGGCCGCGCGCGGTTGCGGGGAACTGGCGGGCCTCGCCCTGGTTCGCGCCCGCGCCGTGGAATCCTTCGCCAAACGCCCGCCTGAAGAATTCGATGCCGAGGCCGGCTGGGCGCGCTACAAGGACTTGTTGGCTCTCAGCGCATAACGCCGGGGCCCAGGAACCATGGATTCCATCGAAGACCAGACTGAACTCGATCTCGCCGGCGCCGAAGAGGCCGAGGGGCGCGAGGCGTTGCTGGTGGCGCTCGATGCGTTCGAGGGGCCTTTGCATGTGCTGCTGGAGCTGGCGCGCGCACGCAAGATTGATATCGCGCGCATGTCCGTGGGCGACATCGCCGATCAATACCTTGCCTTCATCGCTCAAGCGCGGGCGGCCAACATAGAGCTTGCTGGCGATTATCTGGTGATGGCGGCTTGGCTTGCGCTGCTTAAATCGCGCCTGCTCATTCCCAAGCCGCAGATCGCCGAGGATGAGCCCGATCCCCTGCAGCAGGCCGACGCGTTGCGCCTGAAACTGATGCGCTTGCAGATCGCGCGCGCCGCCGCCAAGCGGCTTCAGGAGCTGCCGCAACTCGGCCGTGATGTGTTCCTCAACGGCCAGCCTCAGCCCACTGACATCACGCGCGCCACCGCCTGGTGCGCCGATCTCTACGAATTGCTCAACGCCTATTGCGGCGAGCGCGCTAAGAGCGTGCGTAAGCGTGCCTTCCGCACGTTCCTCCGCCGCGCCTATCCGCTGGAAACCGCCCGCAAAAGGCTGGAGCAGGCGCTGAAAAAGCTGAACGAATGGGCCGCCATCAACGCCATCGCCCCCGCAGGCGAGGCCGGGCCCGATGCGCCCCCGCCGGAAAGCTATCTCGCCTCCACTTTCGGCGCCGCTCTTGAACTCGCGCGCGAAGGCAAGATGGAGTTGAAACAGGCCGAGGCGTTTGCGCCGCTGTTCGTGCGCGCCCGTCCAGAGGTAAACTCTTCGCCGTGAGTGCGCCCGAAACCCCCGTCGCCGACGCCCTGAAGCGTATCGAGGACGCTTTTGGGGAAGGCGAACGCCTGCGTGCGCCGCCCTCGCAGGACGCCATCCGCGCGGCCGAGGCGCTTCTATTTGCCGGCGGCGAGCCAATTACCGCCAAAGCACTGAGCGAGAAGTTGGGGCCGGAGGTTGACGTCGCAGCCGTGCTGATGAAGCTGAAGGCCGATTATGCGGAGCGGGGCGTCCATTTGGTGGAGGCCGGCGGCGCTTGGCGCTTCCAGTCCGCGCCCGATTTGTCCGGGCTGTTCAGCGAAACGCGCGAGCAGCCGAAGCGCCTCCCGAAAGCGGCCTTGGAGACGTTGGCGGTTATCGCATACCACCAACCTGTGACCCGCGCCGAAATCGAAGACATCCGCGGGGTAAGCCTTTCGCGCGGATCCATGGAGCTGCTGCTGGAAATCGGCTGGATTCGCCCCCGCGGACGGCGCCGTACACCTGGCCGCCCGCTGACCTTCGGCACGACCGACGCGTTTCTCAGTCAGTTCGGCCTCGCCTCGCTTGACGCGCTGCCGGGCAAGGACGATCTCAAGGCCCTGGGACTGCTCGATCCCCGCGCCGCCGGCCAGATCGAGGTGCCGCGCCCGAGCGAGGACGCTGCCCCGGACGAAGAGCCGCTGTCCGACGGTGAGGACGCAGCAAGCTTTTTCGTGGATCATCTGCGCGAGGACGAGTAAGCCGCGCCACAGCGCGCAGATCGCCCCAAATGGAGTGAATTATGCATTTCCCAGGACTGATTCCGCTGCTGATCGTCTTGGCGTTGGCGTTCTTGCTGTTCAGCCGTCCGGGCCGCATTTCTGGCCTGATGGAAGATTTGGGCAAGGGCATTCGCGGGTTCCGCAAGGGCCTCGCCGATCCCCAAGATACGCCGCCGCAGGATCCCCCGCGTCAGGTGCCTGACCAGTCAAACGGGGACCGCGCGCAGCAATAAGCGCGCGGGCGCACGCCCATGCTCCCCAGCCTCGGCTTCCAGGAGATTGTTCTTCTCGCCGTCCTCGCCCTTGTAGTGGTGGGGCCGAAGGACTTGCCGTTGTTATTCCGCAAGCTTGGCCGCTGGACCGCCAAGTTGCGCGGCATGGCGCAGGAGTTTCGCACCGGTTTCGACGAGCTAGCGCGCCAGGCCGAGCTGGACGAACTGAAGCGCGAGGTGGACGCGCTGCGCCGCACCACAAATTTCCACGACATTCGCAGCGAAATGACCAAACCGCTGCCGACGCTCGAAGATTACGCCGGCATCGCCAAGCCCAAGCCAGAGGCGCTCGAGTCGCCTCTGCCGGAGCAGGCCCCC